>JBBUDC010000079.1:0-6934 GCA_038057495.1 Patescibacteria group bacterium | reverse complement strand
CAATAATTAATTTTTTTTCAAAAAAAGTAATGAAAATGTTAAAAAATGCTCATTCTGCACGGTGACAATCAAGTCGCTTCCCGGCAAAAACTCACAGAACTGAAAAAAAACGCATCCGTGCTTGAGTTTTTAGGTTCGGATCTTACTCTTGAGACACTTGCCAATGTCATGGCCACCAAATCATTATTTGGTCAGGCCAATACCATTGTTATCGAAGGTCTTTTCTCCCAGCGCACATCCAATCTCAAAAAAGAACTTATTGCCTATTTGCTTGCCCATCAAACTTCAGACGTCATTGTTTGGGAGGGCAAAGATGTTACGGCCCAAGTTAAGGACTTTTCCCAAGTGCAAAAATTTGACCTTCCCAAATTTATCTTTAACTTTTTAGACAGACCAACAATTGCGGGTCTGCATCAAGTTCTCCAAACAATGCCCGCCGAACAAATTTTAGCAAGTCTTGCTACTCGAGCTCACAAACGAGCCAATCTCTCCTGGCTCAAATCACTCTTAGACTTAGACTATCGTCTGAAATCTGGGGTTCTACCCTACGATTTGGCCACGGGACTCGAGCTGTGGTGTGCTAAACTTTAATCAATGCCCAAACTCTTCGGGACCAGTGGGATCCGCGGGCCCGCTGATACCTTATTTACCAAGGATTTTTGTCGAAATCTAGGTGCCGTATACGGCGCGTGGCTCAAGTCAAAGGGTAAAGAGGGTTATGTAGCTGTGGCCATGGATCCCCGGGAATCCAGCCCGTTTATTAAACGCCATATTATTCAAGGCCTGGCTTCTCAAGGTTGGGAAATTCTCGACGAAGGCGTTATTCCTACTCCCGCTCTTACTTATTTTGTAAAGAAGTCTCCGGTGGCCACCGGAGGAGTCATGATTACCGGTTCCCATATCACGGCTAATTTAAATGGCGTCAAGTTATTTATTGATGGTGAGGAGGTCACCAAAGCCCATGAACTGGAAATCGAACAACTATTCAACTCCGATAATTAAATACGAAAATACAGCCAAAGATTTGTATTTAGACATGCTCAAGAGCCTTGCTGCTACCCCTTACCCTAAATGGACAGTTGTTGTCGATTCTGCCAATGGCACCCAGTCAGAAATTATTTTTGACCTTCTCTTAGACTTAGACTTGAACTTTATCCGTACGGGTGATTGTGATATTCAGTCTCCGGTATTTATTCCCAGAGATACCGAAGTTTCCAGTTCTTTTGCCGAAATTTCCCGTCAGGTTTTGCTCAATAAGGCTGATCTGGGCATTGCCTTTGACGTAGACGGGGACAGAATCATTTTCATCGACGATCAGGGCCGTTATCTTCCCGGAGATTATTCCTGTACTTTAATTGCCCAAAGTGAAGACTCTAAATCAATTGTCACACCCATCAGCACTTCGTCAGTAATTGATTCAATTGGTAAAACTATTTACCGGACTCCGGTAGGCAGTACCCACGTCGCCGCCAAAATGAAAGAGATAGGAGCCAAGTTCGGTTTCGAACCCAACGGAGGAGGGATATTTGCCGATGTTGCATATGGCCGCGATGGAGGAGTAACTCTCATCAAAATGCTCAACTTATTAAAGAAGAGTAAAAAGACTCTTGCCCAATTATACGATTCATTGCCCAAATATCATTTGTTCAGAGACAAAATAGACTGTCAGTTTGCTAAATATGATCTTATTTACAGAGCCGTTCGCGAGAAATATTCCCAAATAAATGATCTGGATGGGATAAAAGTGGATTTAGGAAACGAAGAATGGATTTTATTTAGAGGCTCAGGCAACGCTCCCGAATTTAGAGTCTTTGTGCAAAGCCCAAATGAAAAACAAGCCCTCAAACTTGGCCATGAAGCTCTCTCCTGGGTGAAATCACTATTGTCTTCTCACACGTCTTTTCCCGCTTCTAATGATTCTCTTGGGATTCTCAAGTCGATTCAAGCCCTTCCTGATCAATGCGCCCAAGTCATTGGCGAAATGTCTCAAGTTACAATTCCCGCCGATTGTCATCTGGTCGATAATGTAGTCGTTTCTGGAATGGGAGGATCAGCTCTGTGTGCCAGGATTATTTCAGGCCTTCATTTAAAAGTTCCTTTAACAATTTCGACAGAATATCACTTACCAAATTTTGTTAACGAAAAAACACTGGTGATAATTTCTAGTTACTCCGGAAATACCGAAGAAACCCTTGCCGCATTGGCTGACGCCAGAAAGCGGGATGCACAAATATTTATTTTGACTGCCGGAGGCAAACTTGCCGAATTTACTCAATACCCTAATTATATTTTTCATCCAAAACACAACCCTTCTGGCCAACCTCGAATGAGTCTGGGCTATTCCACTACCGCACTTCTAATTCTACTTTCGCGTTGTCAACTTCTCCAGCCCATTAAAGATCTCCCCCGTCTTCCGGAGTTTCTCCGTAGTCGGCAATCTACTACGAACTATGAACTCTTAGCTAAAAACTTGGTGGGTAAAATTCCTGTTTTTCTGGTCAGCGAGCACTTGAAAGGTGCCGCCCACGCCATGAAGAATCAACTCAATGAAAATGCCAAAACCTTTGCCGTAGTTTTTGATTTACCCGAAGCCAACCACCATTTAATGGAAGGGCTCGCCCATCCCAAATCAAATCCGGACAATCTGGCCTGTATTTTTATAGACTCTCCCCACTATCACCCGGAAATAAAAAAACGTTATCCAATAACAAAAGAAATTGTCAGAAAAAATCATATCCCTGTTTTTGATTTACCAGTTACTGGACCCAATACCGTCTTTGAGGTCATGGATCTAATTCAATCGGGCGCGTACCTAGCATATTACTTGTCCCAGGAATACGGCATTGACCCCGGCCCCATTCCTTGGGTAGACTGGATGAAGGATGAATTGAAAAAATTGACCTAATTAACCTAATTACTAATTATTCTAAAAAATTACCAATGATTGAATATAATTTAGAAGAAAGAACTGCCAAATTTGGCGAAAGTGTAATAACTTTTTGTAATAAATTACCTAGAAATGAGATTACCAGACCTCTCATTACTCAATTAGTTAAAGCAGCTACAAGTGTTGGAGCCAATTATTGCGAGGCCGATGACGCTGAAAGCCGTGAAGACTTTAAACATAAAATCGGGATTTCTAAAAAAGAAGCGAGAGAATCAAAACACTTTTTACGCATGATTGCAGTAGCCTTACCAGAATTTAAGGATCAAGCTAGAGAAATTTGGTCCGAAGCTAGAGAATTACATCTGATATTCAACGCCATTTACAGAAAAGTAGGAATTAAAAAAATTGGTCATTCCTTAGGTCAATTAGATCAATTAGACTAATTAGATCAATTAGTATGCAATACATTAAATGGTTTAAGGAAATTTCCAAAGAAGACATTGGTATCGCCGGGGGGAAAGGGGCCAATTTAGGCGAACTTACTCAAGCAGGCATCCCAGTTCCGCCAGGATTTGTAGTCCTTGCATCAGCCTATTTTGATTTCTTAGAAAGTAACAAACTCCGGCCCAAAATTCATCAAATTCTTTCTACCACTGATATTGAAGATCCGGCTCAACTCAATCCTGCTTCCCAAAAAATTCAGAAACTTATGGAAAAATCTTCGGTCCCTGCTGAAATTGCCAAACAAATTTTCCAGAGTTACCACAAACTTGGTTCCCGTCAAGCCGTAGCTGTCCGCTCTTCTGCCACTGCAGAGGATCTACCGGAAGCCTCCTTTGCCGGTCAGCAAGAATCTTACTTAAATGTTTTGGGCGACGCCAACGTGGTCGCCAAAGTCAAAGCCTGTTGGATCTCTCTTTTTGGGGCCAGAAGTATTTTTTACCGCCATCAGCAAAAATTTGACCACTTCAAGGTAGGTATTGCAGTACCCATTCAGGCCATGATCCAGTCGGAAGTCTCGGGAGTGATGTTTACGGTCGATCCGATTTCCCACGACAAAGACACCATAGTTATTGAGGCCATTTGGGGCTTAGGGGACTACATAGTTCAGGGCGTAGTCACACCCGATCATTTTGAAGTGTCCAAAAGCTCTGGAGAGATAATCAACCGCCAGATCGCCACCCAGGAGATCATGGAAATCAGAAGCGCCCAAGGTGTCAAACAGGTCAAAGTTCCTCAAAGATTGCAAAAAGTTCAAAAGATTTCCGACTCATATGTCCTTCAATTAGGAAAAATTGGCCGGGCAATTCATGACCACTACTTTTTTCCCCAAGATATTGAATGGGCCCTATACAACAAAAAGTTATATATCACCCAATCCAGACCAATAACAACGCTTAAAAGTGACAAGCCAAGTAACTATGAACCAATAACCAATCACCCGGTGCTCCTCAAGGGAGCACCCGCCTCTCCGGGTTTAGTCTCAGGCCCAGTCAAAATTGCCAACAGTGTCAAATTTTTAGACAAAGTCAAAGCCGGAGACATTTTGGTTTCGGACATGACTACCCCTGATTTTGTGCCTGCCATGAAACGGGCAGCCGGTATCATCACCGACCGGGGCGGGCTTACATCACACGCAGCCATAGTTTCCCGTGAATTAGGAGTGCCGTGTATTGTAGGCACCACCACAGCCACAAAAATTCTCAAAGATGGTCAAATGGTCACTATTAATGGCGCCTCTGGTGACGTCTACGATGGGGCCCTGGATCTTAAATCGATTAAACTCCCGTCACCTGGCACTGAGCACTTAGCCCATAGCACCGCAAAGACTGCCACTAAAATTTACGTTAACCTGGCAGAACCCGAATTGGCCAAAAAGACCGCCTCCAGAAATGTAGACGGGGTGGGCTTGCTTCGGGCCGAGTTCATGATTGCCGGCATCGGCACACACCCGAAAAAAATTATTGCCGATGGTAAACAAAAAGAATTTGTCACCAAACTTGCCGAAAAATTAACTGAATTTTGCCAGGCTTTTGCTCCCCGGCCAGTGGTATACCGGGCCACCGATTTTAAAACCAACGAATACCGAAGTCTCAAGGGTGGCGATTTGTACGAACCCCAAGAATCCAATCCCATGCTGGGGTTTCGGGGTGCTTTCCGCTACGTAGCCGATCCCGCTGTCTTTGATCTGGAACTGGAAGCCATCAAAGCCGTCAGAAACAAACACAAGCTTACCAACTTGCATCTCATGATTCCTTTTGTCAGAACCCCACAGGAAATGCTCCAGGTTAAAAAACAAGTTGCTGCAGCAGGGCTTTCCCGGGGTTCCTCATTTAAATTGTGGATGATGGTAGAAATTCCCAGCAATGTCATCCTTTTAGATGACTTTATTGATACCGGGATTGACGGTGTTTCCATAGGCAGCAATGATCTGACCATGATGCTTATGGGTACAGACCGGGACAACGCCGAAGTAGCGTCGGTTTTTGATGAAAGAAACCCGGCCGTTCTCTGGGCTCTGGAAAAAATTATCAAAACTTGTCTTAAGCGGGGTATTACTTGCAGCATTTGCGGTCAGGCTCCATCTCAATACCCGGACCTGGTAGAAAAATTAATTGCCTGGGGCATTACCAGCGTGTCTGTTAATCCCGATGCTATTGAGCGGACCCGGGAACTTGTTTACAATAGTGAAGAAAGGATCGTTAAACATGGCAGTCACTCTTAAAACTCTTTACGCCCGGGAAATTCTCGATTCGCGTGCCACCCCCACAGTTGAGGCAGTAGCAATTTTAGATGACGGTTCGGTAGGTGTTTCTTCTGTCCCTTCCGGTGCATCCACCGGCGCTCTTGAAGCCCTGGAACTGCGCGATAATGATCCGCATAGATTCATGGGCAAAGGGGTTTTGACAGCAGTAGGTCACGTCAATACCGAAATTGCCGCTGCCTTAGTTGGTAAAAGTCTGGAAAGTCTGTCCCAAGCTGACGAAACACTAATTCAATTAGACGGAACTCCCAATAAATCCAAATTAGGGGCTAATGCCATTTTGGGTGTATCTCTGGCCATCTGCAAGGCCATGGCCACCAGTGCCAAAATGACTTTATACAAATATGTAGCTTCAATTTATGGCAACAACCAACCTCTTTTTGTTCCCACCCCCATGTTTAATATGATCAACGGCGGCAAACACGGAGCCGGAAATCTGGATTTTCAGGAATTCCACGTCATCCCCAACCAGCGTCATTCCTTTGCCGCGGTCTTGGAAACCGGCGCCACTATTTATCAAACCATCAAGCAAATTCTTATCAGACGTGGTGCCATTCACAGTGTGGGTGACGAGGGAGGCTTTGCTCCCAATCTTTTTACCAATCTAGACGCTTTGGAAGTTCTTTCTGAATCCATTGCCCAAACCGGTCACAAAGTAGGTGTAGATGTAGAACTGGGATTGGATTTGGCCGCAGATTCATTTTTCAAAGAAGGCCGTTACGTCATCAAGGACAGAAGTTCTCCTCTGGAAGCCGTCGAATTTATCGATTATCTCAAAGACTTAAATGAACAATACCGACTTAGAATTTTGGAAGATCCCTTGTCCGAAAACGATTGGCGGGGTTGGGCTACCCTGACTTCCACTCTGGGAAAAAATCTTCTCATAGTAGGAGATGATCTGTTAGTTACTCATCCGGAACGGGTCAAAAAGGGGATTGCGGAAAAAGCCTGTAACACCATTCTTATCAAACCAAATCAAATTGGTACGGTTTCCGAAACTATGGCTGTCACCAAGCAAGCCCGGGATGCAGGCTGGAAAGTTATTGTTTCTCACAGATCAGGCGAGACCAACGATACCTTCATTTCCGACTTTGCCGTAGGCGTGGGAGCAGATTACGTCAAATTTGGTGCTCCCGCCCGGGGAGAACGGGTAGCCAAATACAACCGCCTCCTAGCTATTGAGTCTGAGCTCCACACATCAACTTAATATCACCCTCTTTAATTCTCCCTCTTACTTTAAGAGGGAGAAAATATTTAGAAGATCACAGCTCGGAGCGAAATTT
>JBBUDC010000078.1:0-2979 GCA_038057495.1 Patescibacteria group bacterium | reverse complement strand
TTTCTGCCGTCTGCTAGGGCTACTAGGGTTTCGCCAGAAAAACAACCTCCGGCCGAATCCCCTTCTACTATATATAGTTCACACAAACTGGCGTTGCGCTCTTGGCAATCGGCCAGCTTGCCGGGCAGGGTCATACCTTCTAAAGCGCCTTTCCTCAAAACGGCATCTTTAGCAGCTCGAGCCGCTAACCGGGCTCTCGCTGCAAGCATCACTTTTTCAATAATTCTTCTGGCGTCGGCGGGATTCTCTTCAAAATACGTATCAATCCCCTCTTTGACGGCAGTTTGCACATACCCTTGAATCTCGGGATTGTTTAATTTGGCTTTGGTTTGGGACTCAAATTGAATAGCATGGCTGGGGATCTTGACGTAAATGACGGCGGTAAGACCCTCGCGCATGTCCTCGCCAGTCAGAGCGTCGTCACCGTTTTTGAAGGCCCCGATTTTTTTGGCGTAATCATTGATGGCCCGGGTAAGGGCGATTCTGAAACCTGTGACATGAGTGCCGCCGTCGACAGTAGCTATAACATTTACAAAAGACTCAATGACCTCATTAAAACTGTCGTTGTATTGCAGAGCTACCTCAATTTCTACATGCTCAACCTCCTTTTGGACGAATATGGGGGCAGTGAGAGTTTTTTTGTCGCGGTTGGTGTGGGCGACTAGGGATTTAATACCGCCTTCAAAATAGAATTGTTTGGAAATTCCAGTTCTTTCATCGATTAAGTAGAAATGTAGTCCGGCGATGAGGTAAGCCCGGTTTCTGACAGAAGATTCGATTGTGTTGTAGTCCCACTCCACAGTTGTAAACATCGATTTATCCGGCATGAAACTGGTGAAGGTTCCTGTTTTAACTGTAACGGATGACTGTGACTGGGTGGTGGGTTTGACGGGTGCTGTCGGAACTCCCCGTTTGTATTCCTGGACATAAATCTTGCCGTCGCGGCGGACCTCAACACGCATTGAATCCGAAAGGGCATTGGTAACAGAGGCTCCTACTCCATGTAGACCGCCGGAAACTTTGTAAGCACTTTCGGAAAACTTGCCTCCGGCGTGAAGTTTGGTCATAGTCAGTTCAAGTGCGGAGATCTTGGCTTTGGAATGAATGTCTACCGGAATACCGCGACCGTCATCTTGGACAGATAGTGATCCGTCTTTGTAAATAGTGAGCCAGATATTTTTGGTATAGCCGGCGAGAGCTTCGTCGATAGAGTTGTCTGCAATTTCCCAAATAAGATGGTGTAGGCCTTTAGCATCGGTAGAGCCAATGTACATTCCCGGAAGCTTGCGGACAGGTTCCAATCCTTCTAAGACTTGGATGGATGAGGCGTTGTATTTACCGGTGACTTTTGCAGGCATTGTACACGTATCTTACCAACTTGTGAGCTTCACATCAAGGCCAAAAACCAGTACTCCTTCTCTGTGTCTCCTCCCCTAAATTAGGGGAGGAGAACGAAAGAGGTGGAGTAAAATAGTTGCTGATACTTACCTGCCTTTTGAACCAGAAACCTAATTGTTTTTTACGCAGTTTTTCCCAAAGAAATTTTTCTGCAGACGTAGATTGATTACGAAGTTGTTTCCTTCTAGGCTTGAGGGCGGTTTTGTTGATGATAAATTCGCGGGTCACTAATTTAGTTTACTCCTCTCCTGTATCCCCTCCCCTAATTTAGGGGAGGGGAACGAAAGGGGTGGAGTGTTACATATTAATGGCCAGGTGAGAGAGGCAGAGTTTGAGGTTGCAATTGGCGCGCAAGTACCGCCGTACTTGAGTTATTAGTTCATAGTTGATAGTTGATAGTAGACCAGAGGAGATTTGCTGATGCAAAATAAATTCCAAGTCATCCAGAAATTTGAGGGCGGATTCGCGGGTGAATTCTTGTTCTTCGAGAATTTTTAATCTCTCCCCTACTGTTACGGACTGGAGTTTTTTAAGAAGATCGGCTGCAGAGGACAAGTTGGTGGGGCTAAGTGCTAGGTGCTGGGTGCTAGGTATGATTTGAACCCGGGAAAGAATGGTGGGGAGAAGAGAATAAGGAGACGAAGTGACTAAGTAGATTAAGGAGTTGCCTGGGGGTTCTTCAAGTGTCTTTAGGATGGCGTGTTGGGCGGGTATAGTTAACAAGTGGGCTTGGTGAATAACGACAGTGTTGTGGTCGGATTGAGTAGGTTTTCTAGAAAGAAAAAACTGAATTTGACGGATTTCATCAATCCCAATTGAGGTGTCGGGAATGATGTGAAGAGTGTCTGGCCCTGAGCTTGCCGAAGGGTTAACAGTTGTTAAGAAAGCATGCATAATGTACGATTATCATATATGCCACCTGCCCAAAATCAAGACGGGGTTTCTGTGTTGGAAATCTTGCTTTCGGAAAAGAAGATATCCCGGGAAGACTACGACCGGGTGAAGCTGGCTTTTGTAACCACCGGCAAAGATGCGGTAATGGGTCTGGTTGAGGCCGGAAAAATAACCGAGGAAGATGTGGTACAGGCCAGAGCCAAGTTTTACAATGTGCCATTTGTGAAATTGACGGATCAGGCTACTTCTCCTGTAGCTATGTCATACGTGGATCAAGTGATTGCCAAGAGATTTAAAGTTATGCCTTTGGATTACAAGCCGGAAACAAAAGAATTGATGCTGGCTATGGCTAACCCCGTGGATTTGGCAGCCATCGAGTTTATTGAGAAGAAATCCGGAATCCGGGTGAAGCCGTTTGCGGCCATGCCCAAAGAGGTAGATGAGGCGATTGATAAAAGATATGAGCAGAGTTTATCCACAGAAGTAACAGCTGCCTTGAAAGAGACCGGAGCAGATCAAGCCACAGAAATAAAAACTGTGGATATCAGAAGAGTTGGGGAGCTTATTAAAGAAGCCCCCATTGCCAAGATTGTGACTACCATTTTGGAATTTGCCATGAAATCCAGATCTTCTGATGTGCATATAGAGCCATTAGAGGGGCGGACCAGAGTACGCTACAGAATTGAC
>JBBUDC010000077.1:16115-16944 GCA_038057495.1 Patescibacteria group bacterium | reverse complement strand
ACGAAGAAAATTTCTGGAATATTTTAATGCAACTTAATGGTAAATATGTACCTATACAGGTTGTTTTTGAGCAGAAGCAGTAGACAGTGTTTTTGTGGTATATTAAAAGGGTGAGAAAAATTGGAATAATACTACTGGTTTTAGGAATAATATTCACTGGAGTAGTAACTTATCTTAAACTTACCAAAAAAGCACCTACAACTGTCATCCCCCGACCACCAACAGTCACGACAGAGACATTTGCCGGTGCACCAAATTACCGGGTGTATGGATATGTTACTGAATGGTTTCCCAGTTCAGATACCCTAGAAGTCAACTTGTACTTGGGAAAAACCGTTAATCTTAAAGTAGGAGACGTCAGCAAGTCATATGTGCTTGCTCCAAGCCCCAAAGACCGCACCCAAATTACCGTAATATACAAAGATACGTATACATTTCAAGAATGGCAGGGGGCTTTCTGTAAAGGAGATATTTTATTAATTGGCACTAAGGACAACATTTGGACCACCATACAAAATAATCAGCAAATCGAACCAAATTTTGTTAATGTAGAAGACAGAACATGCTACGACTTGCCCGCAAAATAATTCCGGTTTTGTTTTTTGTCTTCGGTCTGTTTTTGATATCGGGGAAAGTAAGCCCTGCGTCTGCCAGGGTGATTTGTGATCCCATTTGCTACTCCAATGCCGAGTGCGGCAGCTGCCAGGTTTGCTCGAGAGCGGGCACTTGCTCAGCCAAGTGTGTCAACAAAACCCCGTACTGTGACAGAAACAGGTGTCCTAATGGCTGTAGTAGCAACAGCTCATGTGGTGGAAATTGTAAGTGCCCC
>JBBUDC010000077.1:0-16105 GCA_038057495.1 Patescibacteria group bacterium | reverse complement strand
CCACCCCCAGCTTGCCCATCACAGTGTGAAAATGGCTGTAGCTCACCACCTACCTGTAATGCCTACTGTGACGATTGGCACTATTTGAACTGTAGTTGGGGGTGTAGTCCCAATTCCAACGGAGGAAGTTGTAATTCTCCTCCTTCTCCATATTGCGACGCTTGGCACAACAACACGGCCAACTGCCCGGGAGGTTGCACCGCAAATATTTACGGAGGAACCTGCGTTTCATACTGCAGTTCTACCAAGTGCCCAAACGGTTGTTCTTCTAACGACACATCAGGTGGTGTCTGCATACCCACCTGCACCCTTGTCGCTGGTAGCTGCAAAGAAGACTGCAATAATCCAAACTGTACATTACCAATAGGCAATGATTATGTGACATGCGACTATAAAGTTCCTGGAACAGGTATCCCATATAATGGATCAAATTGTGTTCTTCCCGGAGGAGCAACGAGCCCGTCCATGTGTGTATATAATGTCAATTGCGGCACCGGACTTTGCAAGGCCTATGGTTGGAGTGTAGACCCCAGCACAGTAGACTGCGGAAAATATGGTGCAAAGGACACTTGTTACGGCCAAGCTTATGACTGCAAACTTTGTAATCCAAAAGAAACTAAAGAGCCTAGGTGTGCTGGTAATCCCAAAAGTAAATGTGGAAAAATCTCAGGCTTAGCAATTGGTACCAAATGTCCACCTGGCAAAACTTGCACTCCAACTATTGGGGGTGTTGGTATAACTACTTCAATATGTGTTCTCAATGCTCCAACCTGTGGCATTGGCGGTTGTCAAGCTGCTCTGGGGGAAGATTGCAATACTTGTACATTAGATTGTGGGGTCTGTCCTCCCGGACCTGGTGGAGGAGGAGGACCACCCGAACCCACTCCTCCACCCCCGCCGGCCGGCGGGGCTGCCTGGTGGCAGGTGTTTGGCAATGCCATTGCCATGACGGATATAGTTTCCATGCTTCCCAACGGCCAGAAACTGGTATCTGGAGCAGACGGGGGAGTAGTGGCATATGGGGGAAGTTTGAATACCAACAGCCAATCTTCCGGTTCCACGGCAGATATTAATTATTCTGTGTCCAAAGCCTTTACCGCCAACAACTCATATGCCCTGTTCAAAAGACGGGTGATCAACAAAGTCACCCCCAATTCCTTCTCCGGCAGCTTTCTTACCCCAGGAGTCCAAGCCGCAGACGGCTTCATATACTGGCAAGTCAGCGGAGACTTGTCTCTGCCTGCCCAAAACATTGGTGCAGACAAAGTGGTCCTTCTCTCTGACGGCGACGTCGACATTACCGGCAATTTAACCTTTACCGACGGTCAAGGATTATTAGTCATCTTGTCAGGCGGCAATATCACCCTGGACGGATCTGTAACTACTCTCAAAGGCATATATCTGGCCCAGGGAACATTTGATACCGGAGTAGGCAACACCCAGTTTCAGGTAGACGGAACTGTAGTCGGACTGACAGATGTAGCCCTCTCCCGCACCTTTACTACCGGCAATCAACCCGCCGAAATCTTCATATATCATCCCGAATACGTAAATATGCTGCCCCCCTCCATCTTGCGCAGAAAGATCCTCATGCAAGAAATCGCTCCTTAAAATTCGTCGATTTTAGCTCCCAGGCGTTTGAGATTGGCGACAAAATTGGGATGACCGCGGTGAATTGAGTCGGCGTTGTTGATGATGGTTTCTCCGTCTGCAATCATGGCACACATGACCATGGAGGCAACGGCACGAATAATGTAAGGGGCATCTAGAGTGGCCCCGGTAAGTTTGTTGCCACCAGTGACCAGAACCCGGTGGGGATCACACATGACGATGTTGGCGCCCATTTTTGAAAGTTCCGAGGTCCAAAACAAACCTGATTCATACATCCAGTTATGAAACATAACCTGGCCGGATGGTGAAGAGAGGGCGAGAGGAATGAACAGGGGCAAAGTGTCTACAGGTAAAGCTGGCCAAGGTTGGGCCCGGACAATCAGGGGAGAGGTGGTTTTACCGATATGGGGTTTTTGTCCGGCTGCTACTGTGGCAGTATCTCCGGAGTAAGTTATTGTAATGCCAAATTTGGCAAATTCGCGGGTGATGGCGGTCATATATTGAGGTAGGGCATGGGTAACACTGATTTGGCCTCCTGTGGCAGCACCTAAAGCCAGGAAAGTGGCGATTTCATATAGGTCGGAGTCAATAGTTACTTCGGTTGGGGTGAGGGGGTGGCCTCCATCAATAGTTAAGACACTGGAACCAATGCCTGATATTTTGGCCCCGCAGGAATTTAAGAAAGTGCAGAGCTGTTGGACGTTGGGTTCGGTAGCGGCGTGGATGATGGTAGTGGTGCCGGGCAGGGTGACAGCAAAATTGATGATGTTTTCGGTGGCGGTAGGACTGGTTTCAGTAAGCCAAACTTGCCCCGCTTTGGCTGAAGCCGAATCTAAGAAAACATGGTTGTTAGTGGTAGTTACTTTGACCCCCAGATCCGTAAAGGCTAAATAGTGGGCATCGATAGGGCGGGCGCCGAGAGTACAACCTGCCGGCTGCTCACTGCTTTCGGCTTTGTGGAAACGGGCGAGCATGGGTCCCCACAGAAGTGTGGTACCACGGATGCCCTTAGCTGATTTGACGTCAGAGGATTCAATGGGATCAAACTTAACTTGGGAGTTGTCGATGGTCATGATTGAGGCTGATTTATCCCAAGTTATGTGGCTGCCCAGACTTTGAAGAATATCAACCAAGCGGGAGACATCGGTAATATCGGGAACGTTTTTTAAGGTTACGGGTTTATCGAAAAGAAGAGTGGTGGGAATGAGGGCGACAGCTGCGTTTTTGGATCCGGAGGGAGTAATTTGACCGGTAAGGATTTGGCCGCCAACAACCTTAATATTCATGCCGTATAATTGTACCATGAGGGAAGACTTGGTTGCCTTTGGTAAAATCTGGTACGCGTTCATGTTTAAGCACGGTTACGGAATGTTTGCCAGATTTGAACGGGTGAAACGGTTTTTGGCCGGGATTTTGTACCGGCAGAGGGGGAGATTTGCCCAGCCATTTGTGCATTTGGGGATGGCAGGGTTGGTGGCTGCCGGAGTAATGCTGGCCCCAGTGTTGGCCAGCTCTTTTCCCGGAGTGTCTCCAGATCCCTGGAAAGATACTACGGCTGTAGCAGAAGTGGTGTTGTCGGTGACTGATAATGCAACCACAACGGTAATTTCTGAAAAAGTGAGAGATAAAATAGTAGAGTACGAGGTGCAAAATGGTGACACTGTGTCGGGGATTGCGGCTAAATTTGGTATAGATTCAGATACTATCCGGTGGGAAAATAATTTAGCGGATATCAAGGACATTAAACCCAAGCAGAAATTGAGGATTCTGCCGGTATCCGGAGTTTCTCACAAGGTAGTCCGTGGAGAAACAATTTACTCAATATCTAAAAAATATAACGCTTCGTCGCAGGCAATTGTAGATTTTCCCTTCAATACATTTACTGATGATGAAACATTTGCATTGGCTATTGGCCAGAGTTTGGTAGTACCCGATGGTAAGAAGCCCAACATTGTGCCATGGAACCCCAGTTTGTATGTAGCTCAAAGAACCCCAAATGCAGGAGCAGTAACGGCGATGGGACAGTTTGTGTGGCCAATTGGAGGAGTAATTACCCAAAGATATGTTTGGTATCACAAGGGAGTAGACATTGCCACTGGTATGGGTACTCCGGTTTTGGCGGCTGATGCGGGGAGGGTGGTAGTGGCAGGATGGCCGGATAACACGGGATATGGAAACAGGGTGATGCTTGATCATGGCAATGGCTATGTGACACTATATGGTCATTTATCAAAAATATATGTGACGGTGGGACAAACAGTGAAGAGGGGAGATCAGATAGGGGCGGAAGGGTCAACCGGGAGAAGTACGGGGCCGCATTTGCATTTTGAAATCAGAAAGGGCGGAGTAGCTATTAACCCGTTAGAGTTTTTGAAATGAAAAAGATATCAGTAGTAACGGTAAATTACAATGGGGCGGAGGATACCAAGGAACTTTTGGCTTCGGGAGAAAGTTTGGATGCCGGGTGGATTGTGGTGGATAATGGGTCGATCCATGAAGCTGAATTTCCAGGAGTAGAGGTAGTGCAAAACGGAGAGAATTTGGGATTTGCGGGAGGGTATAACCGGGGGTTGCGGTATGCAGTGGCAGGAGGAGCGGATTATATATTGATAATTAATAATGACACTTTGATTCCAGACAAAAACCTTTTAACGAAACTGGTAGAATCTTTGGAGAAACATCCTGATTGGGGGGTGGTGTCTCCCAAAATTTGGTTTGCCCCGGGGTATGAATTTCACAAGGAGAGATATACAAAAAAGGAGGCGGGGAAAGTAATCTGGTATGCAGGGGGAAAGTTTGATTGGAACAACTTGTGGTCAGTCCACCGGGGGATTGATGAAGTGGATACGGGAAAATATGACGGGGTGGAAGAAACCGGTTTTGTAAGCGGGTGCTGTTTTTTGGTAAGAAGAGAGGTCTTGGAAAAAGTGGGCTATTTTGATGAAGGCTTGTTTGCCTATTATGAAGACAATGATTTAATGCAAAGAATCAAAAGAGCGGGGTGGAGGTGCGGGTACGACGGGAGAGTGGGAATATATCACAAAGTTTCACGGACGGCGGGAATCGGGTCGGAAACGGCAGATTATTATTTGGCCAGAAATAAACACATTTTCGCCATGCGATATGCGAGTATGAGAACAAAATTGGCTGTCGTTAGAGAAGGATTGCGATTATTGATAACAGGCCGGCCGATGCAAAAGAGAGGGGTAAGGGATTTCTGGAGAGGGAAAAGAGGAGGATTAAAAAGAGAACTGGCTGGGAAGTGGCCAATTAAACTATCAATTGCCATTATTAACTACAAAACAAAGGAATTTACCCAAAAACTATTGCACAGCATTACTAAATATTGTCCGGAGGCAGAAGTGGTAGTTGTAGATAATGGGTCTGGGGAAAGTTTCGGGGTAGAAAAGTTTATTTCCAGTCCGGTTAATTTGGGGTTTTCTGGCGGATATAACTTAGCACTGGATTACTGCCGGGGACAATATTTATTGTTATTAAATTCAGACATCGAGATTAGAAAAGAATCAGTGCAGAAGTTATTAACCATGAATGGTGAGGCGTTGACTGCAGGAAAGTTGATATTGCCTGATGGGAGTGTGCAGAAATCAGTGTTTCATTTACCAACTGTCTGGGGAGCAGTTAAAGAATATATTTTAGGCCAGAAAGAAGCGTTTTTGTGGTATGAGTCTGGGGGGGGGAGAGTGGACGGAGCCGTAGCGGCTTGTTGGATGTTGCCCCAGACCGTGCGTAACCGCGTAGGCCGCTTAAATGAGGCTACAGTCTTGTATCTGGAAGATATCGAGTATTGCCGGAGATTAGGTAGGGCTGGAGTGCCCATATATTATGTGCCGGGGGCAGTATTTGATCATTATCATGGAGCCGCTTCTAAAAAACTTCCTGAAGGAGAAGCGGTACGCAAACAAGAACAAGCTTCCGAGTGGTATTACGGCAAATGGCGATATAAATTGATCGTAGGAATTAGGTGGATTGGACACCTGCTTGACAGGTGATATAATAGCGGAAGTACTAGTCTAGAACCTCCTTACCGGAGACTCGAAGTAGACTATCTCGAAGGAGGTGAAATAAATAATGCAAGACCAACAACTAACATGTAAGGATTGTGGCAAACCATTTACTTGGACGGCAGGCGAACAGCAATTTTATCAGGATAAAGGGTTTACAAACCCTCCGATGCGCTGTCCCGAGTGCCGCCAAGCAAAGAAAGCTTCATCCATGGGTGGTGGTCAAAGACGCGATTTTCCTATAACCTGCAGTAACTGTGGGAAACAGGATACCGTGCCATTTGAACCCCGTGGTGACAAGCCAGTGCTTTGCCGCGACTGTTTTAAAGCGAGTAAATCCCGCTAAAACAGGTCCAAAAAACCAAAAGAGCGCTCCTTATGGAGCGCTTTTTTGTGGACGCATTTTCGCAAACTTACATCAATAAAAAGTATTCTAGTGGGACTTTTACGATGTTGTCCTCTTGTGCCAGTTGTGAGTTAGATATTACTAAGCCGTAATCGCCCTTGATTTTTTGTAGTGTCGCTTGAACTTGTCTCGAATCCTTGTTACCGTGACCGACTTCGATTGCGACTTTCTTTCCGGCCAAGCTCAAAATAAAGTCGGCACCGCCCTTGGCACTGTCATAGAAGATTGGTGAGGATAATTTAACTCCAAACTCACGATAAAGAGTCAAAGCAACAATATCTTCCAGGTATTTGCCTTTGTGGTTTCTGTATGCACTCTCACCTTCTATAATTGAAAGCAGACTGTGACGGACGGCCGGAGTCATGAAGTGGTATTTTGAAGGTTTGCGCACCTTTTTATAGGCTGAGCCGTAGGGATAAATGCGGATTAACATCTCGGCTTTTTCTAATGTCTCTAAGACGTTTATCAGAGTGACTAGGGAAATACCTTTCAGGGTGTTGGCCAGGCTATTGATACTTACTTCACTACTGCCAGCAATTAAAAGTAGGATATTTTTAATACTAGTCAGGGTAGCATTGTCAAATTTACCCAAGCTAGGTATATCTCTTTCTACAACTCTGTCTACAATTTGAGAAGTCAGGATTTGAGATTTAGATTCGTCTTTTATGTTCAGAGAGTGGGGCATGGATCCAAAGCGCAAATACCTGTCTATTTCAAGTCGGTCGACGCCGTACCAATATTTGTTAACCTTGGGTCGTAGGTCACTTAGAGCAGAGTAACACTGTAATGAATCAAGGCTATAAAATATAGCCTGCTTGATCTGGTTGGCTAATTTGGGCTTTTTTGATCCATGCTTATTTTTTAAAAGCATATATTCTGTGAAACTCATGGGATAAAGCTTTTCAAAAACTATTCTTCTGGCTAGGTCGGTAGTTGATTGGAGAGATAGAGCAGAGGAACCGGTACAGACGACAAAGATTTTTTTGGATCTGTCATACATTGTCTTTAAAACAGCAGACCATTTTGGGTCAAAGTGTATCTCATCGATGAAAATAAACAAGTCGTGATCCAGTTTTTCAAAAGAAGTACCGATAATTCTTTGGTAGCTGTCGAAGATGGAGAAGAGATTTGAGTCTAATTCATTGACAACTTGGTCCGCGGAAATATAGAGCAAAGAATCTGAATATTTAGGGAAAAGGTCGAGGTAGGTTTGGGCTAGTAGAGTAGTTTTACCTACTCCGCGCAAACCTGGAACACCGACCATTCGAATCTCTCTTTGGCCTCTCTGAAAGTCGCTGATCAAGTTTTTAATGTTTCCAAAGATGGATCTGGCTACATATTTGTTGCCGGAATCGTCTTGAACGTAACTCTTTAGCAAGGCTGGGGCACGGCCAATCTGATTTTGAACAAACTGATCGATTATGGTCTGACTCATATTCTTTACTAGTTAACTATAATAGTAATAATCTACACTATTATAGTTAAGTATAATAGAGATGTCAAGAAGGAGATTTTGAGGCTATTTCTTATCTCTTTTCTGTTTTAGTATTTTTGGTGCTACACTAAAAACAGTGAAGAAACTTGGTTTGATTGCGGTTGTGGTGGGTGTGGTGGCTGTTATTAATGCTGTCTTTTCTCCACAGATACACCAAGTGGTACGGATTATTGATGGAGACACAGTTGAGGTTTCGGGATATGCCAAAAGTATTCGGTTAATTGGGATTGATACTGCGGAGAAGGGCGAGTGTTACCGGGAGGAGTCAACTAAAGCTACACAAGACTTGTTGCTTGATAAGTTGGTAAGAGTTGAAACCGATGCGAATGAGACGGACAATTTTGGCCGGGTCCTGGGGTATGTTTATTTGACTGATGGTACGTTTGTCAACAAAATGCTGTTGGAACAAGGAGTGGGAAGGTTTTTCTATGACAGTGTGAATTTAAAACACCAAGAGGAACTGATAACAGCAGATGAAGAGGCAAGAAGCGGGAACAGGGGACTATGGAAAAAATGTGGGCCCTGCAGAGTTAAAGGCAATTATGATATCCATGGAAAACGGTATTATCATTTGCCGGAGTTTAGGCATTACTCTCAAGTGGTGGTGAATTTGGACAAGGCGGACCGGTGGTTTTGTTCAGAAGACGAAGCTATTAAGGCTGGGTTTGTGAGGGCGAGAGAATGAGTAGTAAGTTTGTGATAACATATGCTCATGACAGAACCAGTAAAACAACCAACTCCAGAAGCTTATGCAAGAGAGGCTGAATATATGAAAGCCTTAAAGCGGCATTCTGATGATTTTGACAGAATGGTTGAATTTGTTCCAGAAAAAAAACAAGAGGTTAGAGATGCTATGCGAAGCTTATATTATGCAGAGCCAGATAAACTTCTTGATCCTGAAAAACTTGAAAGACTAAAGGTAGGAAATGAACCATTATTTGATAAAGTTGTGGGTTATTACGTTGGTTTTTTGAAAACAGAACTCGGTTTGGAATAGGCAGAAAGAAAGGCGTCCCGGTGTAACACTGGGGCGCTTTTTTGGCGACTAGGGGATGAGATGTTTGTTTCTAAAGGCGAAACCAGAGTTAGTTTTTAGATACTTTTCGAAGTCTAGTGCTTTTTGTTTTGATTTGAATGCCGAATAATAAACTAGCACTATGGGACGAAGATGTTTAGTTGCGTTTACTCCTCCGTTTTGATGCTCCAAAATCCTTTGTTTAAGATCTGCTGAAAATCCAGCGTAATATGTATTGTTTGATAATTTTAAGATATAGGAATAGAACACCAGAATATTATAGCCCCACTACGCTTTCAGCTTCGTTTGGGGCACCCTTCTTTAAGACAATCCAAACGTCACCTGCAAAATTAAGTGGCTTGCCACTCCGTAGCTCCGAGTGTAAACGAGGGGCGAAGGGTGGACCCGAGGGGAATTGAACCCCTTTCTCATCCATGCCATGGACGTATTCTACCGGTGAACTACGGGCCCGGGACTGGAATTTTTGAAGTTGGAAGATGGATGTTGGAATTTGAAGATAGACGTTTTGAATATTTGAGAATCAAAACATCAAAAAATCAAAATCTCAAGATCTAACTTCTAATCTCTAACTTCAATTATATCAATTCAATGGTGTGGACCGTGGGGGAATCGCACCCCCGTATCCGCAATGCGAATGCGGCGCACTACTACTATGCTAACGGCCCGAGTTTAGAATTTTTGACGATGGAAGTTAGAAGTTGGTTTTTGAAGGTAGATTATTTGATGTTTTGAAATGATCAAATGATCAAAAAATCAAAGATTCAAGATCCAATTTCCAACCTCTAACTTCAATTATATCAACTTAGGGCTGGGCGGCGGGGGAGGCGGACTCGTCTAGTTTGAGAGGAGGAGTAATTTTGGGGGTGGGAAGAGGTTCTGGTTTGGTGAGTTGTGAAGCGGTTGGTTTGCTGGGGGGAGTGATTTCACCGACTTTCTTTTGTAGTTCGGCTAGTTCACCGGCGGCCTTGGCATAGTCAGCTGATGATTTGTCTAAAAGGTCAACCGTTTTTTGCAGAGCTGAAACTGCCAGATCAAAATCACCTTTTTCCCGGTAAGCTGCAGCTAGGTTGTATTGAGCATTGGCCAGATCGGGTTTTAGGTCGACTCCTGACTGGAAGAGGCGGATGGCGTCGTTCCAGTTCTTTTGGGCATAATATACTCCACCTAAGGCAATGCGGAGATTGGGATTGACGGGATCTAGGGCAATGGCTTGTTGGTAAGAAGCGATGGTCCAAGCATCAGCTCCTTGGGCAAAATTGAGCAGATTTCTGTAAACGGCGGCGAGATTTTCTAGATTCGTAACCTTGGTGGGATTGAGGGCCACGGCATTTTTGGCTTCCCGGATGGCTTGCTGGACAAGCTGAGTGATGGTATTTCTGTCGGTGTCTGTAAGATCCTTTTGTGATGCTAGGGCATTGGCCAGCAGAAGGTTGGTTTGAGAGTAGGCGATACGGTAGGTGTCCCGGTAGGGATTGGTGGAAATAGTTTTGATGAGAGTGTCATAAGTAGATTTGCCGTCATTTTTGCCTGCGGCGGTGAGAGCTTTTTGGAAAAGAATTTCGGCGGCATAAGCTCTGAGGGTAAAGTATCCTGAAGGTAAGATAATTAAAATGATAAGGATGAGGGAGATGTAAGGAAGAAGGGGGGAATTGCGGGTTTGAGAAGCGGCCACAATATCAATACTGGATTCATGGATGAGGGACGAACCGGAAATTTTTAGGGAAACGGTGGTTAAGACGAGAAAGATGACTAAAAAGACCGATTGGAGGAAGTAGCCGGGGAGAAAGAAGTAAGTAAGTAAAATGGCTCCGGCTGCAACTAAAGAAGCAAGGGGTAAGGGAGAAACCGATTTGGAGGATTTGAGCAAGGTGGTGTAGACGCGATATGCTAAAAATCCATACGCGAGAATTCCTAGTAAACCTAAGGTTGAAAGAACTTGCAGATAGTGGTTGCTGCTGGTGGTAAAACGCAGAGCCCAGTTGGGAGAAAGATTGTAGGAAATGGGGCGGAAACGGGTAAAGCCCGAAGAAAAGGTTTCTGGACCGGTACCCAGGAAAGGAGAAATCTTGAGAGATTCTAAAGCAATGGCCCAACCAACATTATGAGATAGAAAAATGGGTTTGAGCCGGTAACCTAAAATTCCAGTGGCAACTAAAGTGAGAGCAAAACAAATAGCCAGAAAGCCAGATTTTAAGTGTAAAGTTTTTTCGCGAACAAGCAAAAGAATTAAAAAGGGAAGGAGGGCCAAAAAGAGTGCAAGAGTGGCCAGAGGTGAACCAGTGGGGGACCAGGTATTAGATGCTAGATATTGGATACTAGAAATTAGAGGAACTTTAGTAGCGAGGCCGGAGGTCCAAAGAATAGTAATTAATCCAAAAAGAGCCACAGAGACAGTGAGGGCAGTAACCAGGTGATCCAGTTCGGATTTGGTGCGGATGAAGTTAATGGCACAAGTAAAAAAGATTAATAATGCCAGCCAAGTACCGGTTTGTCCTGGCTCCAGGAGAGCGTCGAAACGATTGGGTGATTTAACGATAGTGGAAATAACAAATACAGCGGCTAAAAATAACAATGGAAGTCCAAAAGGGGAGAAAGTGAGGCGAACTTGACGTTCAAAAGCAAAATTAATGCCCAAAATTAGCAGACCAACTAGAGAAATTCCAAACAGAAGGGATTGTTTGTTAAAGTCATAAAAATCGGGAGTGGTGGTCAGAAAGAAGAAGGGGACGAGTAAAACCAGCACATAAATGAGAACAACACCAGCTTTTCTAGAAATTTGAGCGGGAGACATGTGTAGTCTATTTTTAGATGAGGAGAAACTGGTTGTCAAGAGGTATGTTGATTAAGGGGAGACCCTTGACGTATAGGGTCTCACCTTATACAATGTGAGTAATGCCGGCTAAGAATAGCATCAAAAAGTATGTTGAGGAAGGTTGCTACCATATATATAACCGGGGAGTGGAGGGAAGAGAGATCTTTTTGGACGAGCAAGACCACCGGGTATTTTTAGATTACCTGAAAAGATATTTGACGGATTATGAGAAACAAAGTAAAGAGCGGCCGTCAACGACAGTACAAAGAAAGAAGATGAGCTTAGCTGGAGACGTAGTGCTTATGGCGTATTGTTTAATGCCAAACCATATTCATTTATTGGTGAGTCAGCGAAGCAAGCTGGGAATTGCAAAACTAATGCAGAGAGTGGGTACTAAGTATGGAATGTATTTTAACCATAGATATGAGAGGAAAGGACCGTTATGGGAGGGAGTATATAAGGCAGTACTAGTAGAAAACGAAGAACAACTGCTACATGTTAGCCGGTACATCCACTTAAACCCGGTAAAAATGGCTAGAAAGCGGTACGGATTGGTAGAAACCGTGACAGCAAATAAGCCGGATGAGTATCCTTACTCAAGCTACCGGAAATATCTGGGTAAAGAACAGGTCGAGTGGGTACACCCTGAATCAATTCTGGGTTTGATGGGCAGTCAGGGATATGAAAGATTTGTAACGGAGGGATCAACTAATCCCACAATTGATTGTGCAGAAATTCGACTGACCAGATAACCGCCCATGATGCTGGCTGATACTGTAAGTAGTACAAAGATAGCAAAAAGAAAGGGAAAGTTCGATTTTGAATCAGGGAGGGGGGGAAGGGGGGATGGGATAGGTAGGGGGATGGAAATTGGAGATTGGAAATTAGGAGTAGGAACAACGGGGGTGGTAGAAATCAGGTGGGAGTTTTTGACAAATCCGGCAAATTTGTTTAAAGAAGACAAGCGGCGTTTGACAGTGGCAATGGGGAAGTTGGCAGTTAAGTATTGATGATAACTGTCTTGTGAAGAAGTTGATAATAAAGAATCAATAGTTAGGAAAGAAATGGGCTGTTGTTTGCCGGAAACGAAGCGGAAGAAAACATTGATATCTGCGATGTAATTTTTAATAGTATTGGAAGAAGCTCCAGTATCCTGGAGAAATTGGGAAAAATTTTGAAGTAGGATGTGGATAACATTCATATGCGGGAAATATAATTAGCTTTGATTATATAAATTATACAGTGAAAATGAAAATAATCAAGATAGCAATTGAGGATAAGTGCCTATCTTTGTCTTGTAGTAAGAGACAGAAACAGGAATTAGCAGTGAGTCTATGTGACCAACAAAATAAAAAACATCTATTTTTGTCTGAGTGTTGTGATTTATTTTGCTTTTTAGGATTTAGAAAATAAGAATCAGAAAAATTAAAAAATGATAGGAACAGCTAAAATTAGCCGATAGATGTGCGTGGAAAGAGTGTATAATTGGTTTATGTCCGAGGCTAAATACGCCCACAGAGAAATAGAATCTAAGTGGTTGAAGAAATGGGAAGATGAGGAATTAAATAAAACCGATTTATTGGGGGCCAAAAGGCCGTTTTATAACTTAATGATGTTTCCATATCCCTCTGCGGAGGGACTGCATGTGGGGAATATGTATGCTTTTACAGCCGCAGATATATATGGCAGGTTTAAACGGATGCAGGGATTTGATGTGTTTGAGCCAATTGGTTTGGACGGATTTGGAATACACAGCGAAAACTATGCCTTGAAGATTGGCCGACATCCTAAGGAACATGCCCAAATAACTCAGGAGAACTTTTATAAGCAGTTACATCAGGTTGGGAACATGTTCGACTGGAGCAAAACTCTGGAGACCTATGACCCCGAATACTATAAATGGACGCAATGGATCTTTATCCAGATGTACAAGGCGGGATTGGCTTACAGAGCCAAATCAGAGGTTAATTGGTGCCCACATTGTAAAACGGTACTGGCTGACGAACAGGTCATTGATGGCAAGTGTGAGAGATGTAAGAGTGAGATGGTAAGAAAAGAACTGGAACAGTGGTTTTTCAGAATTACTAAGTATGCTCAGAGGCTTTTGGATAATTTGGACAAGCTGGATTGGGTGCAAAATATTAAAACGAGTCAAAAAAATTGGATAGGGAGATCCGAGGGAATGAAGCTAAAATTTGGCAAATATGAGGTATTTACCACCCGGCCGGACACACTACATGGGGCAACTTTTCTGGCTCTGGCTGGCAAAAAAGATCGGTTTACTGGGGAAATGGTGATCAATCCCGCTACAGGCAAGGAAATTCCGGTTTGGGAGGCAGTTTACGTGGTAGCAGATTATGGAACTGGAGTAATTATGGGTGTGCCTGCGCATGACGAGAGAGATATGGTTTTTGCTAAGAAGCATGGAATAGAAGTGGTTGAGATGGAGCCCGACAAAAGTATGGAGAAATATGGTGAGAAAACTACCCATTACCACTTAAGAGACTGGTTGATAAGCAGGCAGCGGTACTGGGGACCGCCGATACCCATGATCAATTGTCCCAAGTGTGGTTGGCAGCCGGTACCGGAGAAGGATTTACCGGTGCTTTTGCCGGATATTTCTGATTATCAGCCGGAAGGGGAAGGGAAAGGGCCATTGGCTAAGCATCCGGAATTTTACAAGACTGCGTGTCCTGTGTGTGGGGGGAACGCGGAAAGAGAGACCGACGTCTCGGACACTTTTTTGGACAGTGCCTGGTATTTTTTGCGCTACCCTTCGATTCGCTCTGCTCACTCGGGACAATTGCCCTTCGACTCGGAAATCACCAAAAAATGGATGCCGGTACATATGTATACAGGGGGAGCGGAACATGCCAATTTACACTTGCTCTATACCAGATTTTTGACCATGGCTTTGCATGATTTGGGATATGTGCCATTCGAGGAGCCTTTCAAGCGGTTTTTTGCTCACGGGATGATTGTTAAAGACGGAGCGAAGATGAGTAAATCTAAAGGTAATGTAGTTAATCCGGACGATTATATTGCTAAGTATGGAGCAGATGCGTTGCGGCTGTACTTTATGTTTTTGGGGCCAATTGACCAAGGAGGAGACTTCCGGGATGCGGGGATGGAGGGAATGGCAAGATTTGTGAACCGGGTGTATAGATTGTTTGACCTGCCTGAAGCTAAATCAGAAGATATAGTCAAAGCTGAGCAGAGGCTGATTAAAAAGGTGGGGGAGGATATTGAACGCCGGCATTATAATACCGCAATCGCGGCCATGATGGAGTATATAAATCTAATAAATGGGATAGGGGGGTGGACAAAAGAGCAAAAGGGAATTTTGGCAATAATGTTGGCCCCGTTGGCGCCATTTTTAGCGGAAGAGTTATGGTTCAAACTAGCTCACAAGGATTCAGTACATCTCCAAGCTTGGCCTAAGTATGATCCGGGGTTGGCTGTGCAAGAACGAGGAGTGATTGCGATACAGGTGAATGGAAAAATGAGAGATAGGGTGGAGGATGGTCCAGATGTTGAGCAGAGGGCCTTGCAGAGTGATAAAATAAAGAAATTCATAGGTGGGGCGAAGTATCGCACTATTTTTGTACCTGGTAAAGTCATAAACTTTGTCTTAAATGGTAAATGATGTCATAAAAGAGTGGATAGAAACCCATAGATGGGAGGTCTTGGGTGTACTAGTGGGAGCCATATTGATAGGGTCGGGAATGTTCTGGTGGAGGAGTGGAATGGGCGAAACTAGCCAGCCAGAGGTGGTATTAAGTGCCACGAGTTCAGCTAAGTTGAGGGTTGATGTGGCAGGAGAGGTAAATAGACCCGGAGTTTATGAATTTGAACCAGGTTCGAGAGTCGAAGAAGCACTAGTTATGGCTGGAGGAGTAGCTGACAACGCGGACAAAGATTATATAGATAAGTACTTAAATAGGGCGGCAAAACTGGCAGATGGGCAAAAATTATACATTCCCGCAAAAAACGACCAGAATAACCGCATTAATATAAATTCGGCTAGTTCCGGGGAGTTGGAGGGATTGCCGGGAGTAGGGCCGGTGACAGCGGGGAAGATTATAGCTGGGCGACCCTATCAAAATGTATCAGAACTAGTCGAGAAGAAGATAGTGGGTCAGAAGCTGTTTGACCAAATAAAGGAGCTGGTTAGTGTATGGTAATTATCACTCTATGGCTTGGAGTGCTAAGTGCTGAAAGTTGGCGAAATTGGGCGGTGTTGCGAGCCGAAAGATGGTTGCCGGGGGATGAAGGGGTACTGGCAGCCGGAATGTTGTGGGGAGGAAGTGAGGGGTTAAGTTGGCAAACAAAGGAAGCCTACCGGCGGGTAGGGCTATTACATATAGTAGCCGCGTCGGGATACAATGTAACCTTAGTGGCAGGATGGATACTAAGTGCTAGTTTGATATGGTTATCCAGGCGGTGGGCACTGGGGATGACCATAGGGGGTGTGATTATATACATGCTGATAGCCGGATGGCAGCCGTCGATTATACGTGCGGGAATTATGAGTATCCTGGCAATGGTGGGTTTGATACTGGGAAGGGAGAGGGACGCCAAGTGGCTGTTGGTAATTACGGGGGCAATGATGCGGGTTGGGAATCCGAAATTGGTTTCAGATATTGGTTTTCAGCTATCTTTTGCAGCGACCTATGGGATATTGATGTTTCTTAATACCTCACCCCCTGCCCCTCTCCTGAAT
>JBBUDC010000076.1:0-8323 GCA_038057495.1 Patescibacteria group bacterium | reverse complement strand
TTTCGGGACGGGTGATGAGAAAATGAGTTTGAGGAGAAATAATTTCCGTTAATAAACGAAGGATGGGCATTAATTTATTATATCAGTAGACGTGTGGAGATCTTGTAGTATAAAGTCTGCTGAAGACTGCGGAGTATGTACATCTATTCACGTGCGTGTTGGAAAAATTTTTTATGCGTAGAATTTCTTTCATGTTGTAAGTACGGAACAACATGAAAAACTCCGCATGATTACCCCACGAATTTTTTTCCTTATTTTTATGATGACGTCTTGTAGTGAGGTAAAACTTAACTGTGGTTATCGAGTGTTTTGTTGACGACAAAATCTGCGCGGGAGTTTTGCGTGCGCGGCACGTAGACGAAATTTCTAATTTCTAATTGACCTAATTGGTCTAAAAGTTTTTCCACTTCTTGTTTTTTTAGTTTTAAGTTTTCGTCTTTAACTTTAAACGTTCCTTTAAGTTGGTTTACCACCAGCTGAGAGTCGAGGTAATAGTTCACAGTTGATAGTTTATAGTTGGTAGTAGACAGCCACTTAAGTGACTCAATGACTGCTTGATATTCGGCCTGATTATTGGTGCTGGTGCCTAAATAGAATCCTTGTTCGTGAATAATTTGCCCTGAAGAATCTTTGACTATAAAGGCAGAGGCGGCTGGTCCAGGATTACCTCTGGCTCCCCCGTCGCAATAGATGTTGAGTTGGCTTGGCATACAGCAATGATAGCAGAAGGACCAAGAGGAGAGTGTTTTGGTGAAGAGTGAGCCAGTAATGATCGGCTGCGCCTGTGATCGCGATCACGGCGACCGCAGTTATTAGTTCATAGTTCATAGTTCTTAGTAATTGTTTACCACGAACCAATAACCAATAACCAATCGTCACCACGGCCGGGATGCCGAGTTCGGAGGCGAGTAAGAGATAAATATTATGGACTGGCTGGTATAAATAGTTAATAGTTAATAGTTCATAGTTCATGGTCGCCGGAATGAACGACCCTAGGCCGACGCCCAAGACTGGGTGTTTAGGAATTAAGAATAATGAATTATGAATTAAGGAGAGACGATCTGGTACCGAAACTGATGAGCCGACGATAGATACTAGATAGTAGATACTAGATACTAGAAGTACCAATTTTAGAATTTTGGGGCGGAGCCAAAACAATAAAATAACCACTTCTAAAAAAATGGCGGTGCGGGAGAAAGTCAAAGGGATCGTGAGAAAAGCGATGATGACTGCGGGGGTGGCTTTGCGGTTGAGGGAATAAAGGATAAGTCCCGCCACCAACAAGAAGCCTGCGAGAGCGTTGGGGTGGGGAAGAGTGGCGTAGGGACGCATTAGTTGAACATCCCAGAAAGAAACTTTGGCAATGCCCGACAATACGGCAGAAAGAGGCCTCTCACCCAACCACCACCATAGTCCACCAACTGAATGTTGAAGGAAAAACTGCCACCAGGTGAGGACGCTTGTCCATAAAATGGACAGCGCGAGTGCATAGTTCATAGTTTTTAGTTCATAGTAATTAACCAAATATTTAAAGAGCCAGAAATATTCCAGGATGCGGAGCCATTTATACAAAGATACTAAGGGGGAATAAGAGATTAAGAGATTAAGAACTACAAATAGAATTACGGGGAGGGGAACGCGGACACGGAGACGAGAAGCGAGAAACAATCCAAGGATAATTAGGTCGGTAAGATACAGGGTGGGGGAGAGATAGTCGACCCGGATTCCATTAATCAAACTCCATGACGGCCAGAAATGAAAAGCTAGTTGTGAGGGAAGAAGTAAAAATAATAGAAAAATCACACTTTGGGTGAAATGACGACGGTTCTAAAGCGGCCTTCACCTTGAGAGGCGGTGGTGACTTGGGGATGTTCAGAGAGATATACGTGAATGACCCGGCGTTCGTTGGCAGGAAGGGCGGGAAGGGTTTGGGGAAGACCTGTGGCAAGAACTTTTTCTACTATTGTGTCTGCTAAAGCGTGAAGGGCGGTCTCCCGGCGTTCCCGGTAATCATTAATATTCAGTGAGACACTAACCCATTCACCGGTGGCAGCATGCAAGTGTTGGGAAAGCAGCAGCTGCAGAGAAGAAATGGTGTCTCCGTGATAGCCAATGAGAACTGAAGGGTCGGGGGTGGTAACAGTAACCATGTAATGATTTTCTGTGGTGTCGAAATCGACAGTGGTTTCGTATTCGGCTGTAAATCCAAGTTTAGATAAAAATTCCGCGACAAGATCGCGGACCTGGGTAGCTAGTTTTTTATTCATGGCTGCCGAGATTTTACCAGACCTATCCTTTTAAACCAAGGGGTGAGGCCGCCCCAGCCAGTGACAAAATATTGCTGAATGACCTGAATTAGAGTAAAAGGAATGAAGTAAATCATAATAATAGAGGGGAATTGGTAACCAATAATAATATTCATGAGGGGCATGATATTGGTGGAGGCGGCCATAGCACTGGCCATATCATCGTCAGATTTGCCGGGAGTTTTGGCAGCAATCTTTTTTTCTTCAGATAAAAGCGGGGCAGACATTTTCATGGACATAAACTGCAAAACAGTAGACAGAAGAATAAAGACGCCAGGGAGGGGGAGGGTCATGCCAGAAAACTTAACAGGAATGGTGTCCGGTTTGGTGACGTCAACGTAGAGAAAAGTTTTCTCAAATTTTCCGGCTTCCTGAAGTTTTAGATTGGGAACTATGACTGATTGGTTTATTTTTTCCAGAGTTACCGGCCGGGCGGCGTTGGGGTAGATATAGTCGATGGATTTAGTAAGAGAAAACATGACCGCAAACATAATAATGGTAGGCAAACAGCCGGCGGATGGGTTAAAACCATTTTCTTTGTACAGCTTGGCTTGAGCTAACATGAGCTGTTGTTTGTTGTCTTTGTGTAACTCTTTTAGTTTGGCTAGTTCTGGAGTTAGGGTAAGTTGGAGTTTTTGAATTTTGAGAGTTTTTCCGATAACTCCAGAAAGGGCTAGACGTAATCCTAAACTCATAAGAATGATGGACCAGCCCATGTTGTGAGTAAACTGCTGAACAAAAAGAAGGATATTAAATACCGGAATAAAAATCAGCCAGTTCCAGATGGTGGTGATGGGGGAGAAGAGGGTGGCAATAAAATTCATATGAGTGGGTCACTACCTCCGGGATGAAAAGGGTGACATTTAGAAATTCTTTTCATTCCCAAAAGCGTGCCCTTAAGGATACCATATTTGGCTATGGCCTGATAGGAGTACTGGCTACAGCGGGGGGTAAAGCGGCAGGCCTGTTGGCCGCCAATGAGAGGACTAATGAAGCGTTGATATAAACGAATCAAGAGCAGAGCGAGTTTGGTCACTCGATAATTTTAACATTGAGCCTTTAGGAAAGATTATGAGGTCGTAGGAGAGCTGGGGAAGACATGAATAAATTGTCCGGCGGAGGCGATTTCTTATAACGGCTGATTTAGAAAGTTTGGTAGATGTAACAATGGCGGTCCGGCCGGGAGAATGGGGGAGAATAATGGCGGAAAAGTGGGGAGAGGATAACTTTTTCCCTTGAGATTTAACAAGCAATAGATCTTTGCGGGACAGACGAAGAGATTTAGGAAGCATGAACTAAACAGCTAGTTTGCGGCGGCCGACGGCTCTGCGACGGGCTAATACTTTGCGGCCCAGGCGGGTGGAGTTTCTGGTTCTAAAGCCGTGTTTGCGCAAACGCTTTAATTTTTTCGGCTGATATGTGTGTTTCATGGCCATGAGCGAAATTATACCACAAAGACCTACTTGCAAAATTGTGGATAAGTTGTTAAATCATGTCACATGGACAGAGACGTAAAGAAAATTTGGAGTGGAGTACTTGAGGCAATGCGATTGGCGGTATCGGAAGCAACTTTTAAAGGATACTTAAAAAATACCAGTCTGGTGGAAATTAGAGAAGCGGGAGAAAAATTAGTGGGCGAGGTGGGATGTTCTTCCGGATATATAAAAACGATTCTGGAACAAAAATTTGCCGGACAATTAGTATTAGAGCTGGAACGGATTACCGAAAAAAAGTGTGAGGTGTTCTTTACTATCAACGCTCAACGCTCAACGCTCAACGCGCAAGACGAAAAAGATTTGCCGTTGTTTGAAAAAAGAGATACGGGAGAGGATGTGCGCAGAGCCAGACTAAGACCGGAGTTTGTTTTTGACAACTATGCTGTCTCGGGATCAAACCAAATGGCCCATGCGGCGGCGTTGGCAGTGGCTCGAAAACCGGGATTGGCTTACAACCCGCTACTTATTTATGGGGGAGTAGGGGTGGGAAAAACACATTTGATGCAGGCTATTGGCCACTCGGTAATCGAAAGGGGCGAGGGACCGGTGTTGTTTTGCACCGGAGAAGAGTTTACCAACGACCTGGTGGATTCAATTAGAAACAAAAGTACGGACCGGGTAAGAACCAGGTACCGGAAAGCCAGGGTGCTGATGATTGACGATGTGCAGTTTATTGCCGGCAAGGCGGCAGTTCAAGAAGAGTTTTTCCACACCTTTAACGCTATTCAAAGAGAGGGGGGGCAAATAGTTATGACTTCGGACCGGCCACCGGCAGAGATGGCCAAAATGGAAGAGCGGTTACGAAGCCGGTTTGGAGCGGGACTGATTGTGGACGTTGGGCCGGCGGATTTTGAACTGCGGGCGGCAATTCTATTGATTAAAGCCAAACAAAAACAAGTTGATCTGCCCATGGACGTAGCTCAAGCAATTGCTTCACAAATAGAAGGGGTCAGAGAATTAGAGGGGGTGCTGGCCCGGGTGATGGGGGAAGCAGAGCTGAAAAACACTCCTTTGACCTTAGAGTTTGTCGAGGGAGTATTAAACCTAACTCAACCTGCAAACACTGGGGCAAAGATATTAACACCCAACGAGGTGTTTAATGTGGTTTCCGAGTATTACGGGGGGGGGGTACAGGCTTTAAAAGGGGAAAAAAGAACTAAAACCATTGCCTGGCCGAGACAAATATTAATGTATATTCTAAGAAATGATCTTAAGCTGCCGTTTGATGAAGTAGGCAGACTGGTGGGAGGAAGAGACCACTCTACAGTAATGCACGCGGATGGTAAAGTAAGAGAGATTTTAAAAAACGACGTAGTTGTCCACAAAGAGGTCACCGAAATCAAGAAAAAATTGTTGATTCTTGGGTGATATCTTGCAAATAAGTTGGGGGCAGTGTATACAACTTATGACAAGTAAACAATGTATCCACAAAGATTTCCACAAGATATGCACCTGTTATACACACAAAATAAAGCCGAAAAGTTATATTTAAAAATGCGACTGTCCACTTATCCACAATCTCTACTACGGAGACTACTAGTTAAAAAGTAAAAATGAAAGCAACACTACTGCGAACCAGTTTAAACCAGGGGTTATCCACTGTGGGAAGGGTGGTGGCCACCAGAGGACAACTGCCCGTGCTGGCAAATGTACTTGTGGAAGCCAGTAAACAGGGGGTGGTACTTTCGGCAACAAACTTGGAGATTGGGTTAAGAGTCCAGATTGGGGGAAAAGTAATAGAGGAAGGAGCCATAACTATTCCGGCTAAAAACTTAGGAGAGTTTGTGAACGCAACTGATGCAGAGAGTGTGGAGCTGACAGTTGAAGGAGACAAGTTGAAAATTAAGGCGGGCAAGTCGGGAGCCGTTTTTACAGGAATTTCAGCTTCAGAATTTCCCTCCTTCGCCCGTTCGACTTCGCTCAGGGCTACGGAAGGGCAAGCCCTTAAAATAAAAAAGGAAATTGTTAGGGAAATTGCCCGGGAAATTGCATATGCTGCTGCAGCAGACGAAAGTAGGCCGGTTTTGACCGGTGTTCGGTTTTCAGTATTCGGTGATCAGTTGGTCGTGGTGGCTACTGATGGGTTTAGACTGAGCCGAAAAGCGATTGCCGATTCAAGATTTAAGATTGCTGACCCAATTATTTTGCCGGCCAGGACAATTCAAGAACTTGCGAGAATAGTTGGCGAGTCTAACGAGGGGGAGGTAGAAATGGCGACAATTGCCGAAAACAACCAGGTTATTTTTGCCTGTGACGGAGTGGAAATTGTATCAAGAGTTTTGGAAGGTAATTTTCCAGACGTAGACAAAATCATCCCAAGTCAGTTTAAGACGGAAGTTGTTATTGAGAGGGTAGAGCTAGAAAGGTCTTTGAGACAAGCAGGAATTTTTGCAAGAGAAAACAGTAATATAGTTAAGTTCATAGTTCATAGTTCACGGTTCATAGTTAAAGCCCAGGCTGCACAGTTGGGAGAGAATGAAAGCGAAATTGAGATCGAAAAAGAAGGAGAAGATGGGGAAATTGCTTTTAACTACCGGTTTGTCTTGGATTTTCTAGCAAGCGTAACAGGAGAAAGAATTGTTTTAAAAATCAACGACAGTTTGTCTCCGGGGGTTTGGATGGAAGAAAAAAACAAAAACCTCATTCACCTGATAATGCCGGTAAGAGTTTAGTTAAGAAGACGAAGTGATTGAACCCAAAGCCCGGCGGTGTCCTGGATGTATTTTTTGTCTCCAAAAGAAATATACATCTCTTTCAGGACGACACCGTGTTTTTCGATTTCCTGCTTGGCTTTGAGAAACGATTCTTGGAAAGCAACCACATCAGAATTTTCGGCGGGGTTTGTGTTTTGATCCTGATAGTCGAGTCCGTAAATTTCAACACGAATGACGAAACGGGGGTCAGAGGGGTAGGTAAAAATCCGGATGTCGGTGGTGATGCCAACCGAGGTCGAAAAAGAGTCGATGTTAATAGGGAGAGATTTGGAGAGCTGGTAGACATTTTGGTTGGCGGAGATGATTTCCGGGGCGGCTTCGTTGATTAAGCCATCGGAAGAGCGGGGAGGAGAATTGAAAGAGGGGGTGGTGGCCGGAGGAATGGGGGTAGCGGAAGGCCTTGACCTGTTCCACAAATAGAATAGGGAAAGCAGCGAGACCAGAGCCAGTAAGGCTATGGCCAACTGCTTATGGTTGAGATGTAGTGGGAGAATTTTGAGCATTTTTGATGGCTAAGTGATAGTTTAGCGCAACAGTAAAGGATCCGTCACGAAGAAAGGGTTTGGGAGGGCAGCGGGTGTGGTCGGCGCAGAAAATGAGGGACATTTTGTCGTGTCTTAAATCGAGCCAGTTGGTAGCGTAGGGATCGTCCTCTCCTTCGAAAAGCCGGGGACAACTGGAGTAGCTGAGTTTATAAGTCTTGCCGTCGCCCGCTTTATAAGGGGGCTGACAGTTGGCGTTACCTCCACCGTTGTAGCGGGAAAGAGCGGTAATGGCGGATTGGTAATTACTCAAGTTACCACCAACCTTACCTTTAAGATGGTTTCCGGCGTATATGGCGGTGTCAAGAAGTGAGGCAAAACCGCAGCCACCGCCAGGAAGGGTGAAGGGCTTGCCGGGTACGCCCCTTTGGTTGTCGCAAAAACTAACGTCCGGTTCAGGACCTCCGATGGGGCGACCGGAGACGAGTGATCCATCGGGGCGGTTACTGGCCTCGATCCAATGAATTCCGGCCAGGATTTCACAAGGGACGCCGGTGGCTTTTTCGGCCGTGCCGTAAATTTTTGACATTTGCATGGTTAAGCGGGGGAGAATGGTGAGCCCAAATTGGTTGACGCCCTTAGGGTGAGATTGGGGGGCGGGGGAGGGGATGAATTTCTGAAAGAGGTCGCCGGCACATTCCGATTGAGCGAGCAATGATGAGAGAGAGATGGAGGAATAAGGAACTACAAAAGCTGAAGTGTTGATAATAAACAACAGCAGGGCGACCACGATGGGAATACTGATTAAAGTAATAACAATGGGGGCGGCAATTTCAGTGGCGACTAAACCAACCATGGCACCAGAAAAAGCGGTGAATCCTCGAGAAAATCCAGCCAAAGAAATAGGAATAGCGCTGGCGGCGGCAGCTCCCCCAGCAGCAGCAACAAGGGTTAGGTTTTTGAAAACCTTTTTTGTTCCATCCCAAATTTGTTTACCAAACATGGAAACTACGGCAAGGGCTGCCAAAATTGCTTTAGAAATAGGTTCAGGATCAGCAATACCCAGCGTCGTTAAAGTTGAAGTGAGCCAAGCGGCGAGGCCGGTTTTTGCAGCTGTCCCTGCGGCCGCACCTGCTGTTTTGAGACCGATTGAAGTGACCATTTTTTGACCAAGTTCGGAAGCGGCAAATTTTTCCAGCGCCACAGAAGAGACCTTGTCTGTAAATTTATCTTTTCCGATGTTTAGAAAATAATTAAGGGCTCCGGATTGCTCTTGGTTGGGGTGGAAAGGCGGGGAAACTTGTTGGTCTCCATAATATTGGACG
>JBBUDC010000075.1:0-9049 GCA_038057495.1 Patescibacteria group bacterium | reverse complement strand
CACGATATTTGGCATGGCCGCCACACCTCCGGAGAGTACTGCGCTTTTGATAATTTCTCCCGGATGCTTGGTTACATAAAAATCTGTCATTTTCTTTACTTCCCCAGCCAGCACTGCCAATACCGGTTGCATGGCTGCCGCCAATTTGCCCTCCAGCTGCCCGGCAGTAAAGCCGTAAGTATTGCGGTATTGTTCTGCCTGTTTAGGATCCAGTGACAATGTCGATTCAATAGCTCTGGAAAACGCTTCTCCGGCCGTAGGAATCGTCCTGGTGGCAATCAATTGCCCGGACCTGACAATCCCCAGGTCTGTAGACTTGGCCCCGATATCAATAATCATGGTCAATGGTCCGGATTGGCCTACCATAGCCCGGGACGTAGCTGTAAGTTCCGTCTCCACCGCTACCAGTTCCAAACCCGCCTGCTCAACTATCTTTTTGTAGTTTTCTACCAAGTTTTTAGAAGCCGCTACCAGTAGCACTTCCATTCCTCCGGATACTTCGTCTTTGCGCACTACTTCCCAGCTCCAGGTAGCTTGTTCTTTAGGGATAGGAATATATTGTTCCACCTGCCACTCCAAAGCCTGGGCAATTTCCGAATCTCTCAAAAGGGGTAGTTCGATTACATGCGAAGACACTTGCTCTTCAGGAAGTGCCACTACTGCCCGTCTGGTTCGCATTCCGGCTTCTTTGACAATTCCGGCAATGGCCGCCGCTACCGCCGGAATGTTACTGCCCTCAACTGTGACTCCGGAAGTAGTAGGCATGGAAGCCGCCGATACAAATCTCCATTTATTCCCGATGGACATCGGGACCAGTTCCACCAACTTAATTGCTGAAGATCCAATATCTATTCCAATCTTGGGCAGAGAAGACATGCTTTTATTTTACCAGTCTTTTCCCGGAAAAAATAGCGGCTTCAAATACCTCCGGCACATCTGGTGTCTGGTCAAAAACTTTAATCTTCCGCACTGTCGATCCTACCGTTCCTGTAGAGGTAATTTCTGTGCCTTGGGCAGGAAATGTTCCGGAAGTGGTTACTCCTAAGGGTTGTTTCACTTCCCCGTTGCCCCATAATCTCATGCGTACATATTCAGCTCCGTTGGGCAAAGAAATGCTCGTGGAATTAGCGTATGTCCGCCCGTCAGCAGGGCAAGTTCCCAGATTTCCTGAAGTCGTATATTTCCGGTCAATCTTGGTATTAATACCCACTTTGTAATACACCGCAGTCTCCAATTTTGCCTCCCCCCAACAAACAGTCATACTATTCCCTGTACTAGTATCTACAAACACTGTGGCCACTTCACCAGATGCCACTAAATCAGCTACAGACAGAGACCCTGCACTTCCAGAAGGCTTCTCATCCACTGTTATGTTTGTTCCTGAAATAGTAGGTATTTGTGCTCCTGCTAACTGAGCCTCAATTCCAGCTTCCGCAGCAGACAGAGCTCTGGAAGACTCTTCAGATGTAGTAGACACTCCCACTTCCGTTACACTCCGGCTGGCAATGGACAACCCCACCGTCGTCACCACCCCCAAAATAAGCAGCACCACTATCAACGCTTGTCCTGAACGAACTTGTGGTGAGCGTAGTCGAACCATCACCTCTTCATTATGTTGTCACAACCTCTTTCTGTCAACTTAACCCATAGTAATTGACGGATTTAGACAGTATGCTATCATAAAAATATGACTCAAACCCAAGTTGTACAGCTTTGGTTATCAGGTGCCACGGAAATTATTTCATGACCTATCATAAGTAAATGAAAAGTGACGCCATAAAAATCGCCAAGAAGTTCGTAGTTTCAATCAAAACCAATGGGGTGCCAATCACCACAGCATACTTATTTGGCTCATATGCCAAAGGAAATGCCAAGCCATATAGTGACATTGATATTTGTATTATATCGCCAAGTTTAGGAAAAGATATGATTGACGAAATGGTCAAATTAAGACAAATCTCCCGCAAAATTGACGATCGAATTGAAGCCCTTCCTTTTGGAACAGATGATATCAAAAATCCTTACGATCCTTTGGCTGCCGAAATCCGCCGCTTTGGTCAGCCTATCATTTAAACTTACTCCCGATTTCTTAGTGTTACTTGAGTCTCGAAGTGGGCCGTGGCTGATTCTGATACAAAAGCCGCTCCCGTCCTGTCCAAATCAAATTTAATAGTTACCGATTTTGCGGTCAGTGAATCTCCGGTATCACAGGTTATGCTGCAAGTGTTTGCTTTTACGGTTACTGTTGGAGAAGTCAGTTTTCCACTACCGGAGGCTATGTAATCAGTACCACAAGAAAAACTGGTCGTTGATGCTCCCTGATATTGCACAAAGTCAATCTGTTTTCCGTCACAAACAGTCACGTCTGTGGCAAATCTAAGCATCTGTTCCATGGTCCTGATGGCATTGGCTCCCTCACCCCGCACGGTTGCGGTTGCAGCTGCTTTCTTGGCTCCCTGAAGTGCTCCCACCAAAAGCACCGAAGTCATAGACACCAGAACTGCAAAAACCCCCACTGCGACTACCGTCTCTATTAAAGTAAATCCCCGCATACTATGAACTATGAACTATTAACTATTAACTCGTCAATACTGGGTAAATACAGTTGATTGTTTAGAAGAAAAGGTCTTCCCGCTGGCTTCCCAAGATACGGTCACATCCACCTTAATCTCCGACCCGCTGGGAATAAATGTTACATCCCGGGTAAATGTACTGGGTACTGTTCCGCAAGTGCCAATTGTGGGAGCTGCAAAAAAAGCCTGCCAACCCAGGGCACTTCTTTGTGCCATGGCGCATTCAATGGCCGCACTGGTATATGACGTGGCTTCGGATTGATTTTTGGAAAAATCCGCGTTGCTAATGGACCTGGTTGATACCTGCACCAATCCAATCATCACCATAGCCACCACTGCCAGCGCCAGCATCAGTTCTACTAGAATTTGCCCTGAGCGAAGTCGAAGGGTCATTGAATCTCCCCAGTGCTGGAAATAATTATACTTGCGGTTTCTTCTTGATTTGTTATTTTTAAAGTAGTACTTCCGGTGACATTTGTTCCCTGACCTAATACTTTAAACTTTATGGGGTTAGGAGAGGGGAGAGTGGTAATTTTTGCTCCTACCGGTAAAGTTTTGACGCCCCCAGACTTTACCCCCAGGCATTCTTCATCAATTGAATATCCGGTAGCTGTAAAGTTTACATTCCAACTCTCAAGTTGATCTACACAGTTTACTTTCCTGCCCGCCAACGCCTGGGCTTGGGCTTGCCGCAGTGCTCCCCGGATCTGCTCTGCAGCAGACTGAACTGATTGCCGTCTACTAGATCTTTGGGTCACCGTAATTCCGGAAGTGGCCAAAATCCCCAGGATCATAAACACCACAATCATTTCCACCATGGAGAAACCCTTGCGCATCATGGATTAGTCACCTCGTAAGAACAAGCCCCTTTTACCAGCTCCAGGTTGGCACACAAAGTATAAGTTGTGCACTTAGTGGTTACTCCGTCACAGCCCCCGGGAGCCACTGTGTAAGCATATGCGGCCTTAGTAGACGGATCGGTCGGTACTGCCGCAATATAACCAGACAAACCAGCTGTGCCGGTAGGATAGCTGCCTTTGTCACTTCTGTATATTTCTAGAGCCGACCTGATCGCCTCCAAATCCGTTTGTCTGCGCCCATCCCGGCTTCTTTGCAAATTCTTAGAAATATTTGTAAACACCGTCAACGAAGACAACACCCCAATCACCGAAATGACGATTAATAACTCAACCAAAGTAAACCCACCCCTAGCACCTAGCACTTGGCACCTAGCCCTATTTTTAATTTCCTGCATACCACTTACATTGTACCCCGGATCCGCACTCCGCTGTCAACCCGGGCTTAACTTCTAAGCCTCTGGGATATTCCCAAGCCACATATACTCTAAATTTCGTCCCGTCAGTTTCATACACATATTTCCAGCCTTTATAAGCCAGTGGGTCCACGGGGATTTTGTTCAAATAGCCCACTCCTTCACTATCTTGAACCGGTCCGCCTCCCCACTCGCACAGATCAATCCCTTTATCTCCACATCCCACTATTTTCCCGTCCGTTGCCGGTGGGGGACTGCCATGATCTTTGGTGTACCGGTCTAAAGCTATGGCTATCAAATTTACATCCCCCCGTCTTTGGGCATCCCGGGTCTACATTTGCCCAATAATCAGCTGCGCGTAAGAAATTCCCAGCAACACTACTAAAATTACTGCCACAAACTTTATTTCCGCCCTCTTCCATTCAAAAACCGAAAAATTCCCCATACTCACAATTGTACCACCCCCAACCCCCTCCTAAATTAGGAGGGGGAAAGTTGTAATATTTCCTTAATTACTCCTTGTTTGTCTTAGATGTATTTTCCCCTCAAGCTCGATTGCCAACCTCAATTTAGGACAGTAAAAATCAACTACGTAATTTTCCACACTATACTGACGACGAAACTTTACTCCTAACCCATTTCTTCTTAATATCTCCCACAATATTTTTTCAGAATCGGTTGAATCATTTCTGAGCGATTTCCGCCTTAATTTCATAATTGGAGAATCAAAGTGAAATTTTTGCTTTTCCATATTTTCCCCTCCTAGATTAGGAGGGGATTAAAGGGGTGGTACATCAAAAAAACATTTTAATAAATTTATCACCCCACACATATCCAATCCACGCGCCGATGATTAAAAATGGTCCAAAAGGGATCTGGCTCTTCATCTTCGCTCTACCATGAACTATTAACCATAAACCATAAACTGCTCCAGCTACAAAGGAAATCCATAAAGCTGGAGCAACCCGGGGCCATCCTAACCAATATCCCATGACTGCCGCGATTCCAATATCTCCATCTCCCATGCCTCTTTTTTTAGTCAACACCCACAATCCTCCAATAACCCCCACTGCTACGGCTGCACCGAGCAAGTTCATAGTTATTAGTTCATAGTTCATAGTAAATAAAGTTAAGACGAACCATAAACCCACTAACCAATCACTAACTAACATCGTCTCAAAATCCATAACTGCAATTACCACCGTTACCCAGAAAATAAGTGCTAAGGGCCAAGTGCTAAGGGCCAAGAAACCAAATATCATGGACAGTTCAACTAGCAAATTTCTTACGGCAATTGGCTTGCGACAATATCTGCATTTTCCACCTAGAGACAGGTAAGACAATACAGGCACCAAATCCACTACTCCCAACTCATGTTTACACTTGTCACACTTAGAGCGGCCCGTAAACCACGATTCCCGGCGGGGCAGGCGATCAATCACCGCGTTCGCCACGCTCCCCGCCACTGCACCTAATACCGCCCAGATTATGGACATGACGCTAAAATAGACGCCACTCCGGAGGTAGACGACCAGCACCAATATGCGCTGGCTCCACCACCTACGGCTACATTTTTCTTGGACTTCACTATTCCCGAAACTTTCGCTACAGGTGGTACTGACGTGTTGTCTGATGAATATGTGTAGTCTGTTCCATACCCGGTAGGAGGCTTAGGAACTACGTTTATTTCACCCGCAGTCACTAAATTTTGCAAAGGCGGGTCAGGATAATATCCTTGCGGATCTTGAGCAGCATACGTTTGCAGGGCGTTGATTATTTGGTTGATATCGTTTTGCACTTTGGCATCATTAGCAGCATTAATTTTGTCCTGTGGATTGACCACAGTCAGAATTGTCGCAGCCAAAATACCCAATACGGTAATAACGATTAACAGTTCAACCAATGTAAAACCTTTTCTTAACATTAAATATTCACCCCCTTAAGTAATACTTTTGTTAGTAATGTCATAAATCGGCAAGATGATAGCAAAGATCAAAAATCCGACCCCGATGCCCAGCAGAATGATTATTAGAGGTTCAATGGCCGCTGTCAAGCCTTTTACTTTTTGTTCTGATTCCGATTCAAAGTAAGATGACAGCTTCGCCAGCACATCATCCAGCTTTCCTGTCTCTTCACCTACGGCAATCATTTGCCCAGTAATGGCCGGAAAATGTCCGGATTCGGAAAAAGAAATGGAAATGGGAAAGCCTTTTTCCACCCGTTTAGCAATCAACTTTATCTCGCTTTCAATAACTACATTTCCCAGTGCATCTGCCACAATATTTAGGGCTTCAACTACTGATACCCCCGCTCCCACCAAAAGCGCCAAGGTTCTGGTCATTTCCGTCATCATTACTTGTTTTGACAGTGGTCCCACGATGGGAATTTTGTACACCAGATCATCCCACCATCTTTTTCCCATGGGAGTGCGCAAATACGACACCACTCCAAACACCAATCCGGCTACCACAAATATGGCGATAAACCAGTAGTGCACCATAAAGTCGGATATGGCAATTACTGTCTTAGTGGCAATTGGTAAATCGGCATTAAATTGTTTGTATACGTCGGTTAACTTCGGCACCACTACAATCATCATTACCATCATCACTCCCACCATGCCCAAAAGTACGATCACCGGATAGATCATGGCCGAAATGACTTTGGCTTTAAATTCCCGGGATTTTTCTAGATTATCTGCCAGTCTGTTTAAAATAGTTTCTACCACCCCCGCTGCTTCTCCGGCTTTAACCAGCGACACAAACACTTTTGAGAAAGCCTGCGGGTGCTTACTCATTGCTTCAGAAAGGGAAACACCCGATTGCACATCCAGTAAGATTGCCGAAACTATAGGAGAAAGAGCCGGACCAGACTGCATCCGCAGAAGAGACAAAGTATCAGTCAGCGGCAACCCGGCAGTAATCATGGTCGACAACTGTCTGGTGAAATTGGCCATATCAGATACCGATATCCGGCTGAATTTCAAAGAAAACCCGCTTACGTCCAATAGTCCCTTGTCCTCTCCTAAACTAATTGTCAACAATTTTTTGTCTCTCAAAACTCCTGCCGCCGATTTGCTGTCTTGTGCGTCCACCGTGCCTTTAATAGTTTTCCCTAAAGAGTCTTTGGCAGTGTATCTAAATCTCATCCTATTCCTCCATTCACAAAACGGGTTACGTCACCCGGCCGCATCGCATAGGCTTGGGCAGTTTCCAGAGTAATAACATTACTTTTAACCAGGTTGGCCAAGATAACCTCCAGTGTTACCATTCCAGATTCCGCCGAGGTCATAATAATATTGTCCAGAGTATGTGTCCGTCCTTCCCGGATGGCAGTCTTAACCGCCCCGGTAGCCAACATAATCTCGTAAGCTACAGTTCTGCCCCCCGTAGTTTTAGGCACCAGTCTTTGCGACAATACCGCTTCCAGATTGCCCGACAATTGCAGTCTGGCTTGGGCTTGTTGAGATTCAGGGAAAACGTCTACGATCCGGTCGATGGTTTGGGCCGCCGAATTAGTGTGCAATGTGGCAAACACTAAATGGCCGGTTTCGGCAATGGTTAAAGCCGCAGCAATGGTTTCAAAATCCCGCATTTCTCCAATCAATACCACATCGGGGTCTTCCCGTAGTACAGACCTCAAAGCAATATCCCACGAGTGGGTATCGCCCCGCACTTCCCGTTGGGACACCATGGCTCTAGAACTGGTGTACACATACTCCACCGGGTCTTCGATGGTTATAATATGCACCGGCCGGGTTTTATTAATCTCATCCAGCATGGCCGCCAAAGTGGTGGATTTTCCATGTCCCGTGGGACCGGTTACCAAAATAAATCCTTGCCGCAGTGTGGCAAATTGATGGCAAATTTTCGGCAGTCCCAATTCATCAATAGTGGGGATTGTTTTTGGCACCAGTCTGAAAGCCGCCGCAATCGTACCTTTTTGATAATACGCATTGACCCGGAACCGGGCTACATCAGCCAAGGCAAAAGAAAAATCCAGTTCTTTGTTTACCAGTAATACTTCTTTTTGTTGTACTGCTAACACTCCATAAACCAATTGCTCTGCCGCAACCAAGGTCAATGGTGCTTCTCCCACTACGGCTACCAGCGATCCGTCTATCCGTACTTGGGGTACTACCCCCACCAGCAGATGCAGGTCCGATGCTTTGTTATCAATTACATACTGCAATAATTCTTGAATTGTTTTCATTATTCTTGGGCTACCCGCAAAATTTCGTCAACAGTGGTCACTCCTTCAACTACTTTCATATAACCATCTTGTTTCATAGTAATCATGCCTTCTTCCACCGCCTGCTTTTCAATTTCTTGGGCAGGAGCGTGTTCCAAAATCAGCCTCCCGATTTTTTCTGATACCGGTAGGACTTCAAAAATTCCCACCCGGCCTTTGTATCCCGAATGTCCGCAGTCATCACATCCCTCACCTTTAAACAATTGTACCTTTTCTGCCTGAGCGGAGTCGAAGGCCCACAGCTTACCCAATATAGCCTTAATATCGTCCACCACTTGTTTTTCAGGAGTATATGGTTTTTTACAAGTTGGGCAAACCTTACGAGCCACCCGCTGACCCACCACAGCCGTAATTGTTGAGGCCAGCAAATATGGCTCGGCATGCATGTCCAAAAGCCGTGGCAGGGCTCCGGAAGCATTATTGGTGTGCAGTGTGGAAAATACCAAATGACCGGTCAGTGCCGCCTGAATAGCCAAATCAGAGGTTTCTCGATCCCGGACTTCTCCCACCATGATGACGTTGGGATCTTGCCGCAAGAAAGATCTCAAACCAGAGGCAAAAGTTAGTCCTGCTCCCGGATTAATCTGCACTTGATTTACTCCGGCAATTTGATATTCCACCGGGTCTTCCACCGTCACCACATTTACTTTGACGGTGTTGATCCGGGCCAGAACCGAATACAGAGTCGTGGTTTTTCCAGATCCCGTAGGCCCGGTTACCAAAATTATTCCGTGTGGCCGCAACACCGCTTCTTCCAAGTTTTTTAGAGCCCGGCCCCGTAGTCCCAACTCCTGCAGAGTAGGCACTCCGCCGGTTTTTTTCAAAAGCCGCATGACAATTTTTTCTCCGAATACAGTAGGTAGGGTAGACACCCGCAGATCCACTTCTTCCGTCTCAGTTTTGAAATTAAACCGGCCGTCTTGGGGAATTCTTTTTTCATCAATCTTCATAT
>JBBUDC010000074.1:0-13775 GCA_038057495.1 Patescibacteria group bacterium | reverse complement strand
CAGTAGTCTCTGGTGGACTAATCTATTTAATTGTCCGTAAACATTTTTCAGAAAGTACCGCCCTCTTGGCAGCGGCCGTTTACTTGTTTCTTCCCTATAATATCTATTTCACCCGGGTCATTCTCCCAGATCCCCTCATGACCACTCTTGTTTTGGCCGCTCTCCTGTCTCATATACATAAACGGCGCATTTTTACTTGGGTTTTTGCCTCCCTCGCCATGCTGGTCAAACCCACGGCCGTTTTCTTCCTTCTGCCACTGTTATCAGATTACCAAATTTTTTTGGCCGCCCTCATCCCCACTCATTTGGGGCGGGCCTGGGAACAGAGATTCCCGGCCGGTGTTCCCGCCAATATTTGGCTGCTAAACGGCAACCATATCCGCTTTAAGCCTTCTTGGTTTAGGTGGTTGTTTGGTGAGCGGATTGGCGACATGATTTTAGGTACTTGGGGCATTTTTCCCTTCCTGCAGGGACTGCTTGTTCAAGGGAATTATTTTCTCTGGTGGACACTAGGGAGTCTTTTGTATTTCATCGTTTTTGCTACCGGAAATATTCAACATGATTATTATCAGATTCCCATAATTCCCATCATCAGCATTTTGGTGGCCATCGGAGCTACTAAATTTGCCCAAACTCTTGCCAAGAAAATCCTCATCGCTGTTTGTCTGATTTTTATGTTGGCTTTTTCCTGGTATGACATCAAAGGGGATTATCAGATAAACCATTACGATATTATTAATGCAGGTCAGGCCACCGACCGTCTTACTCCACCCGACTCTGTAGTCATTACTCCCTACAACGGCGACACTGCCTTTTTGTACCAAACCAACCGCAAGGGTTTTCCATACACGGTTCTTCCCATCAAAGACATGATTGACCGATATGGGGCTACCTATTACATATCTGTCAATTACGACACCCAAACCCGGGAAGTGATGAATAAATACACCATAGTAGAAGAAAACCCCGGCTTTGTAGTTGTCCGTCTGGAAGAGCCCCACCGAGACTAACCATGAAGATCCTGATGCTCACCCCATATCTCCCGTATCCGCCTTCTACTGGTGGCCACGTCCGATCTTACAATCTTATTAAAAGACTCGCCCGGCATCACGAAATTACCCTCGTTTGTTTCACCCGTGATCACAACACGCCCGACCAAGTTTCCCATATGGAGAAATATTGCAAAAAGGTCTTGGTCTTTGAACGTGGCAAAGCCTGGACAATTCCCAATGTTTTCCGGACCGGTTTTTCTCTGTATCCCTTCCTAGTCATGATTTATTACACTCCAGAAATCAGAGCCAAATTAGCAGAAGAAGTTCGTACAGGTAATTACGATCTTATTCATGCAGAAACGTTTTATGTATTACCATATCTTCCTCCTACTTCTTTACCTACAGTTCTAGTAGAACAAACTATTATGTCCAGAGTTTTCAAACATTATGTTGATACAGAGTCGTTGTGGTTTCTCCGTCCACTTCTATTAATTGATGTAGCCAAAATTAATTTTTGGGAAAAGTATTATTGGAAGAAATCAAATAGATTAATTGCTGTTTCCGAAGAAGACGCTGTCATTATGAAACGCATGGTTAAAGATTTAAAGGTGGAAGTTGTTCCCAACGGAGTGGGTGAAGCTTTCGCCAATACTCCAGTTAAAACTCATTATAACCACACAATTCTTTATATGGGAAATTACAAATGGATGCAAAATTGGGAAGCAGCCCGGATTTTAGCCAAAGATGTTTTTCCACTCATCAAAAAGAAACTTTCCGGCGCTAAGTTAACTATTACTGGCCAATTCCCAACCCCAGAACTTAAAGATTTACAAAACAAAGATATTAAAGTAGTTGAACTTGAAGATTCAGACCAAGAGGGGGTTGTTAAGGCGTACCAAAATGCGGGGCTTTTAATAGCCCCAATTTACGGCCCCGGAGGGACGCGGCTCAAAATTCTGGCTGCCATGGCTTCCATGATCCCCGTAGTCACAACTCCTATTGGCGCCGAAGGCTACGGAGCCAAAGACGGCGAATCAATTTTAATTGGCAAGACCCCAGAAGAAATCGCTCTCAAGGCCATCAAAGTACTTACTGATAAAAAATTGTATGCCAAAATTGCCAGCAACGCCAGAAAACTGGTGGATGTTAATTTCTCCTGGGAACCCATCTCCCAGAAGTTAGAATCAATATATGAAAACCTTGTTCACCCTTGACTTATCGGATACAATCGTATATTATCGTATATAGTTAAAATATAACCGATTTATGTCTCAAAGATTTATTAAAAGAATACCCCTGACCCAGAATATTCTGGCTAAAATAACCCAAATAGACCATTTCAAAGGGCTGTGGCATGGGGGTCTCCGGCTAAGTCCACAAATTTTGGGAAAGTTAAAATCGTGGGTAATTATTACTTCAACCGGCGCCAGCACTCGTATTGAAGGCTCACAAATGACAGACGAAGAGATCGCCAGGTTCTTGCGTGGACTCAAATCCCAGCCTCCTAAAAACCGTGATGAACAGGAAGTGGCAGGTTACGCCGATTTAATCGGGCGGATTTTTGATAATCATAAAACGCTTAAGCTTTCTGAAAACTGGATTCTGCAATTTCATAGTATCCTTTTGCACTTTTCAGACAAAGATCAAATCCACAAAGGTAAATACAAAATGGCCAATAACACGGTGATAATGATAAATGATCAGGGGGAACAGATAGTGCTTTTTGAGCCTACACCTCCTTTTTTGGTAAAACCTGAAATGCAAACTGTTATTGATTGGACAAACGAGCAATTTAAACTAGGCCAGTTCCATCCGGTATTGATAATAGCTAACTTTATTTTTGAATTTTTGGCCATTCATCCTTTTAAAGATGGCAATGGGAGAATGAGCCGGGCATTGACTAATCTCTTACTTCTTAAGAGTGGTTACAGCTATGTTCCCTATGTATCATTAGATGAAATCATTGAAGAAACAAGGTCTGAATATTATCTGGCCTTGCGGGCAGCCCAAAAAAACCACAAAACCGACCAAGAAAACATTTCCACCTGGGTTGATTATTTATTGGACACATTATTAGAGCAGACCAAGAGAGCTCTGAAATTAATTAATTCATCCCAACCAGAAAAATTATTGTCGGAAAAACAGATTCAAATATATAAGCTATTTGATATTGAACAGGAGTTAGGCGTAGCACAGATATATAAGATAATGGATAGTAAAATTCCCAAGGTTACCATCAAACAAGTTCTTTCCCGTCTTTTTGGACTGAAATTATTGGAGCGTATCGGTCAGGCTCGTAGCACCCGCTACAAAAAGTATGACCAAAATTAGCCTTTCCATCATCATTCTTAGCTACAACGTCAAGCAAAAACTGCTTGACTGCCTAGCCTCCATTCCCAAACATCCAGATTGGGAAGTCCTTGTAGTAGACAACGCCTCTACTGATGGCAGTGACAAACTAGCCCACATTACCAGCAAAACAAATATTGGGTTTGCCGCAGGCAATAACCTGGGTATCCGTCGGACCAAAGGAGAGTATATCTTGTTGCTCAATTCCGATACCATTGTTTACTCCAAAACTATTGAAACTGTTCTTGAGTATATGCAGACCCATCCAGACGTGGGAGTAGCCACGTGCCGGGTAGAATTGCCAGACGGCACTCTCGACTATTCTTGTCATCGTAAATTTCCAGATCCTGTTGGATCGTTTTTACATCTCATTGGATTAAAACAAATCTCCTCATATACCAACCAAAAAATCCCCAATTCAATTCACGAGATAGACGCTCTAACTGGTGCTTTTGCCCTGATCAGACGAGAAGCGGGTGAACAAGTAAACTGGTTGGATGAAGACTATTTCTTCAACGGAGAAGATATTGATTTTTGCTACAAATTAAAAGAAGCAGGCTGGAAAGTCATGTATATTCCCAACGTTAAAATAACTCATCACAAACTTTCTTCTGTTAAATCTTCTCCCGCTTCCCGTAAGCGCTGGGTTACCGATTCCACCAATGCTATGCGCATCTTCTACAGTAAGCATCTAAGCCAAAAATATCCCTTCTTCGTCAATTGGACAGTCTACCTTGGCATCTGGCTCCTGCGTGTGGCCCGCCTGTTGACAAGTAACCTATAGCCTGCTAACATTCGCCCCAATATGGAAGTCGTGCCTGAATTTACCCAAAAAGACTTGGTAAGTATTGCCAGACAGCGTGGGCTTGTTTATTTCCTGAACGGACTTTCTATAGCAGGTTTAAAGTCTGAAAGAGATCAAGCCGGTAAACCTAGCTATTGGTATAACTATCTCAAAGGTAAACCAGCCGAAAACCAACTAGGTTTAGTAGGGCAAGTTGCCATCTTCCCCGAAGATCCAATGTTACAGGGAGCATATTACAGGATGTTACCCGAGCAGTTAAAATTGGTTAAGGGTCACGCCAAAGATCTCGATCTTGTTTGCGCCCAGGCTATCGTAGGTACAATTTCCACCCTCACAGGAGCCTTGTTTGCTCACGCCGATGTTCGTGGAGAATATCTTCTTTCCAATGTTTGGGCCAGAAGCACAACTATAGTTGAGAGTCCTTATGTTGCCATTGTGGGTGACTCCAATCCTCGCGAGGGTTTCCACGTCGACGACTGGGATCAGGACGAGCGCGTTGACCACTTAGGCGTTCTTCGTTTGATAGTGCCGGTCAGGAAATAGGTTCTTGGGTTTTGGGCTTTTTGTCCTCTTGAATTTTGGTTCCGTTTTTTTTAAACTAACATCAATTGGCATCGAAGCATTGGACAAGTCTGATGCTCGTCTTTTCTAGAGTAATTAATCAGTCAGAGTCATTCCAAGATCTTTTTTGGCGTGAGCGTACTCAAATAATTGCTGTCTAGACACTACGAATATCTTTCTTCGTTCCCGTCAGGGAAGGACAAATAAAATTCAGGAGAGACTGTCAAGAATCTCCGGTGAGATTTTGAAACGGAAAGATATTTAGATCAGTCCTTATGTTGCCAATGTGGGTAACTCCAATCCTCGCAAGGGTTTCAACGTCAACAACTGGAATCAGGACGAGCGCAATGACAACTTAGGCGTTCTTCGTTTGGTAGTTTCTAGATTTGCTTTGTGGCCCGTATCCATCCGCCTAGCATTTTTCCTATTTCATACAGCATTGTCTGTAAATCCAAGTATTTTTTGTTGTCTAAAGCTTGGGTATCTTTGGCCAGCCTTAGCAGTACTTTTGTCAGATCCAGTTTGGCACTAATCTGCTGCAAAACAGCCAATCTATTTTCAGTTTGACCAACTGAAAATAATAGCTCAAACATTTCCAGGCTGAGTGAATCCAGCTTCTGTCCCAGGGTATACCGTTTAATCTTGGGAAAGTTTCCAATATGCCAACTCAAAATTTTATAAAACTCATAAAGTTTGGCAAAAATAGGTATGTCTAAACCGATATCCTGTGTGTGTGTGTGTGAATCTTCTTTCATATGAACTATTCGGATCTTATCTGTCCGGAGAACTTATTTCAAGCCTGGAATGAATTCAAAAAAGGCAAGACGAAACGCTCTGATGTTCAACTTTTTGACATGCATTTGGAGGACAACTTGTTTAATCTCCATCTATCTTTGCAAAACAAAACCTACGCACATGGTCCTTATGCTTCGTTTTATGTCACTGATCCTAAATTAAGGCATATTCACAAGGCTTCTGTCGCAGACAGAATAGTCCATCACATGCTTTATAAATATTTATATGCTCTTTTTGATAAAAATTTTATTTTCGACTCATATTCTTGTCGAGTCGAAAAAGGCACTCACCGCGGAGTTCGCAGGTTATCAGCAATCGCCAGAAAAGTTTCTCGTAATTACACAGGTCAATGTTGGGCTCTAAAATGTGATATCAAAAAGTTTTTTGCCAGCATTGATCATCAGATTCTGTTTGATTTGCTGGTCAGAAAAATTAGCGACGAAAATATTATGTGGCTGATTTCTCAAGTTATAGATAGCTTTCCTATGGGTTTGCCTCTCGGTAACGTCACCAGCCAAGTAATGGCCAACATATTTCTTAACGAACTAGATAAATTTATAAAACACAATCTAAAAATTAAATATTATCTCCGCTACGCGGACGATTTTATAATTTTAGACAATCGCAAAGACAAGCTGGAATTATTAATTGAGCCCGTATCGGCTTTTCTCAACCAAAATCTAAAACTAGAACTTCACCCTAAGAAAGTATTTTTCCGAAAGCTGGAATGGGGAATTGATTTCCTGGGCTATATTATTCTTCCTCATTACCTCTTGCCCAGAACCAAGACTAAAAGGAGAATCTTTCGCAAACTTGAACAAAAATCTTTACAATCTTATTTAGGTTATCTAAGCCATGCAAATAGCTATAAACTTCAGCAGGAACTTAAGAATAAGGTATATTTGTTAAAATGAGCTATGACAAAGATTTGTATTGATGCCCGGATGTGGGGGATTAGGCATACCGGCATCGGCAGGTATATAGAAAATTTGATTGATAACCTTCCTGGTGAAGTTGTTCTCATCGTTCCTCCAGAACTTAAAAACGAACCCAAACTGGCCAAATTTAAGAAGTATTACGCCCGCTTTCATCCCTATTCTGCCATGGCTCAACTGGAAATGCTTTGGGTACTCTCTTTTATCAGGCCAGATTTGCTACACGTTCCCCATTTCACCATTCCCATTCTTTGGCCAGGCAAAATGGTGGTTACCATTCACGATCTGATCAAACACATTTCTAAAGGTAGAGACACCACTACCCGCCATCCGTTTCTTTACTGGCCCAAATATTTTGGCTATTTAATCATCGTCTGGCTGGCAGTTCACCGCGCTAGTCACATCATTGTTCCGGCTAAATATTGGAAAAACATTTTAGAGAAAAAATATCATTTGGATACAAACAAAATCTCCGTAACTTATGAAGGCGTAGCTCCAATTTATTTCTCCAAAGTTACCAACCCAGTCGGTGTAGGTTCTGGTAGTCCTTACGTAGCCTACACGGGAAATTTGTATCCTCACAAAAACGTCCCCATTCTTCTTTCGGCAATCAAACTGCTTAAAGGCAAAGTCAATCTGGTCATCTCCTGCGCCCGCTCGATATTTGCTGATAGACTGGAGACCTCCAAATACGTTAAGTTTCTGGGCCAGGTTTCCGACTCGGATTTAGTAGCCATTTACAAGCAATCTCTGGCTTTTGTCACCCCATCCCTGATTGAAGGATTTGGTTTGCCCGGTCTTGAAGCCATGGCCGCCGGAACTCCGGTCATTGCAGCAAGAGCTTCGTGTTTGCCGGAAATTTACGGCGATGCGGCCATCTTTTTTGACCCCCATGACCCGGTAGATCTGGCAGACAAAATAAACTCACTTCTCATAGATCCCAAACTCCGGCAAAAATATATCACCTTAGGTATCAAGCAAGTTAAAAAGTATTCCTGGGCCACCATGGCCAAAACCACATGGCAGATTTACCAAGCCGTATAGCCATAGTTTATGATCATGTAAATAAGTGGGGTGGGGCAGAAAGAGTGCTTCTGGCTCTGCATGAAATGTTTCCGGATGCCCCGCTATACACTGCAGTTTACAATCCCGCAGCTGCGGGATGGGCTAAAGTTTTTCCGGCCGTCATTCCCACTTTTTTACAAAAATTCCCCTTTGCCAAAACAAATCATGAACTTTATCCCTGGCTTACTCCCATGGCCTTCGAATCACTCAAGTTTGATAATTATGACCTGGTTATATCTGTTACATCTGCTGACGCCAAGGGCATTATTACCAAACCTGGGACATTCCATCTTTGTTATTGTTTAACCCCCACCAGATATTTGTGGAGTCATGAAGATTTTTATAAATCTCAAACATCACAAATTTTTCATCCATTGTTTAATTATTTAAAGCGCTGGGATCTCATCGCCTCCCGCCGTCCCGACGCTTACATCGCCATTTCCAAAACTGTCCAATCACGGATCAAAAAATATTACGGTCTGGATTCGCAAGTAATATATCCACCAGTAGACGTCGAGGTATTTAGTCAACCGGCTACTATGAACTATAAACTAATAACTAACAACTTCTTTTTGTACGTAGGTCGTCTGGTAGCTTACAAACAAGCAGAAGTGTTAATAGAAATTTTTAATGATCTAAAACTTCCCCTGGCCATTATAGGCACCGGAGCACTTGAGTCGAAACTAAAATCCATAGCATCCTCGAATATTCATTTTCTTGGGCATCTAAGTGAGTCTGATCTGGCCGCCCATTATCAGCACGCCAGGGCAGTACTCTTTATTCACGAAGAAGATTTTGGTCTGGTGCCACTAGAAGCCCACGCCGCCGGCACACCCGTTATTGGCCTAAATAAAGGCGGGATCACGGAAACCGTCATCCATGGTCAAACAGGATTACTTCTAAATAGCATAGAAGACCTGAAAAATGCTATCCTTAACTTTGACTCTACCAAATTTGATAGAGAATTTATCAAAGCTCATGCCCAAAAATTTGTCAAAGCTAGATTTAAACAAGAGTTTTTGCATACAATAAACAAACTATGATACCCGTAATTATCTGTGGCGGTTTCGGTACTAAGCTCTGGCCGGTCAGCCGCCAGCACAAACCCAAGCACTTCATTCCTCTAATTGGTAACAAATCCCTTTTTCAGCTTAATTACGAAGCCTTACGGGGTAAATTTAAACCGGAAGAAATATACGTTTCCACCAACCAAGATCAAGTTAAATTAGCCCAAGCTCAAGCTCCGGAAATTCCCCTTGATAACTATATTCTTGAACCAGAAATGCGTAATACTGGCCCAGCCATAGGGTTAATCGCAGCCGTTTTATACAAAAAGGGCCACGTAGATGAACCTTTCATGATCATCCAAGCCGACGATTTACGTGAGCCGGTTGAACAACTCTATAAAATGATGGATGTCTGTGACCGTCTTGCCCGTTCCGAAACCAAATATATAACTGGCGGTTTCAAACCCAAATTTGCCATTATGGGGGTAGATTACTTAATCAAAGGCGAAAGGGTTAGCAATCAGGATGAAGTGGGAGTCTTTAAGGTCGATAAATTCGTCTGGCGTAGTACTAAAGAACAAACAGAAGAGCTGATTAAACAAGACAATGCCTTAGTTCATACAAACCACACCTGTATGACTCCGAAAAACTACTTAAATATGCTCCAGAGATTTTCCCCTGAATTATTTGAACCATTAATGAATATTGCCCGCGGTGGGGACATCCCTACTGAATTTGTAAAACTGCCCCCGGGAGTACAAGAAAATACAGCTCAATTAGTTCATGCCGCTGGAGAATCGTTAGTCGTAGAAATACCATTTAGATGGAATGACTTTGGGACATTTGAATCGATAAGTAAGTATTTAGTTGAGAAAAATTTGTACAAAGTTCTAGACAACGTTGTAGATCTTGACGGCAAAAACAATTTTATTAAATTAGACGATCCCAACAAAATAGTTGCTTTAATTGGAGTTGATGATTTAGTAATTATAGATACCGGCGATGTATTATTAATCTGCCTCAAAACTCAAACCGGCCGGGTAGGCGACGCTCTAAAAGAAGTTAAAAACCGCAAATTGGCTCTCACTTAATAATTCATGAAGTACGAAACCCTTAAACGTGTTATGGATATTTTTCTGGCTCTCTTTTTGAGCATCCTCTTTTTCCCCATCAGTTTCTTAGTTGCTCTGGCCATTAAACTTGAATCTCCCGCGGGTTCCGTCTTTGCCGATATTCCCAATCGGGTAGGCAAGGACGGCAAACTTTTCCAGTTGCATAAATTCCGCTCTATGATTCCCGACGCCCATATCCGTCTGCGCACTGACCCCAAGTTAAAAAAACTTTATGAAGAATACAAAAAAAGCAGCTATAAACTCACCGCAGACCCCCGGGTAACCAAAGTAGGCAAATTCATCCGCAAATTCTCATTAGACGAAGTTCCCCAAATGCTCAATATCTTAAAAGGGGACATGAGCCTTATTGGCCCCCGGCCGTATTTTGCAGACGAACTGGAAGAACAACAGCAAAAATATCCCCACACCAAAGAATTAGTCAAAAAAGCCTTGTCTGTCCGGCCCGGAATTACCGGCCAGTGGCAAGTTTCCGGCCGAAGTGCCATTAATTTCGACAAGCGGATTGAGATGGATTCCCACTACGCCGAAAATATGAACCTATGGTATGATTTAAAGATACTTTTTAAGACTCCTTTTGCCATGTTATCCGGCAAAGGAGCAGTTTGACTTATGCCAGATACTGCCCAGCCGCTCGTCAGATCCCTAGATGGAGAAACTTTAATTACTCCTCCTACTCCTATCAAAAAATTTAAACTTCCATCTCAAATACTGCCCATTTTAGGGATTACGCTTACTGTTTGTGGCGTTTTAGCTGTAATCTTTTTCTTTGCAATCTTTTTACCTTTAAAATCCGTTTTAACCTCTGTTGATAAACTCAAAGCCTCCGGTCAACAAGTTGCCGTAGCTGCCAAATCCCAAGATTTAGGAGCTGTAAAACAACAACTCACTGTCGTAGAGAAAGACCTGGCCGAAGTTTCTCAAAAATACAATCGCCTTTCCTGGTTAGGATTTTTACCATGGTACCGAGATGGTCGCCATGGATTGACTGCTGCTTCCAGAATGCTTGATGCTGGCAAAATAACTGTGGACGCCATTGCCCCATACGCCGACGTTATCGGTTTAAAGGGCTTAGCCACTACCGGTGACGGGGCCAAAACCGCCCAGGACCGCATCAATTTTATAGTTGAGACTTTGGATAAAATCAAACCCCAGCTTTCTCTCATTGGTACTAAATTAGATGAAGCCCAAAAAGAGGTTTCTCAAATTAAGCCCTCCCGCTATCCCGAAACGTTTAAAGGCATGCAAGTAAGATCCCAGTTAGTCAGCGGCATAACTCTTTTAGACCAAGCTTCAGGTCTGGTCAATGACGCCCGCCCCCTTCTGGAATCAGCCCCATATATTTTAGGCAAAGACAAACCCCGAAAATATCTGGCCATTTTCCAAAACGACGCTGAACTCCGGCCCACGGGAGGCTTTATGACCGGTTATGCCATTATTGAAGTCAACAAAGGCAAAATTTCCACACTGGAATCCGACGACATTTACAAACTAGACGAAAGATTCCCCAAAAGAATTCCCGCCCCGGATCCGATTAAGAAATATCACCCTAATGTCCCTTACTGGTACCTGCGGGATCAAAATCTTTCTCCGGATCTTAAAGTTTCCATGGACACTTTTTATCCCAACTACAAACTTACCAAATCCCCAAGCGTAGACGGCATTATTATGGTGGATACCCAACTGCTGGTAAATCTTCTCAAAGTCACCGGCCCCATTGGAGTTCCGGGATTTGGCAATTTCTCAGCTGAAACCGACAAACGCTGTGATTGCCCCCAAGTTTTCTATGAGCTCCAGGTTCTGGCCGGATCAGAAGAACCGGTAGTCTGGGACTCTGTTTCCGGAAAAATAGTCAAAGCCCCTGCCAATTATGGAGACCGCAAGCGCTTCTTGGGTCCAGTTATGTATTCGGTTTTAGCCAACGTCATGGCCCAACCCAAAGCCAAGATTCCGGATCTCTTTAACACTATTTTGGCTGCCGTCTCGGGAAAGCACGTCATGTTCTACTTCACCAGCCCCGACATTCAGAAGGCAGTGGAAAGCTTTAACATGGCCGGCCGTATCAAAGACGTGCCTTACGATTATTTGGCTGTGGTTGACACCAATTTCTCCGGAGGCAAAACCAATATTTGGGTTAAAAACAAAGCTGATCAAGTTATCGAAATTGCTTCCGATGGCACGGTCACCAAAACTCTGACTCTAACCTACAACAATCCCCAAGACTCGTCAGTAAAAATTGAAACCGGCAGAAGGCTTAACGGACTGTTCCGTGACTGGTTGCGGGTGTATGTTCCCAAAGGAAGTACTTTAATTGAGGCCAAGGGATTTGAAACCGGCCAAGCCGTTAGCGAGGATCTGGGCAAAACCGTCTTTGAAGGCTTCTTCACCCTGGCTCCTTTAAACGTCAAAACTATCACTTTCAAGTACAAATTGCCTTTCAAAGTAAAAATGCCCTACAAACTTCTCATCCAAAAACAGGGAGGTACCAAAGATTTCCCCTACACCATGAAGATAAACGGTAAGTCCTACCCCGAAATCCTGCTCTCCAAAGACAATGACCTCGTATTCTGACCAAGGCGTGGTCATCAAGCGCTCCAATTTTGGCGAGGCCGACCGGATTGTTACTCTGTTTACCAAAAATCACGGTAAAGTAACCGTCATTGCTAGGGGAGTCCGTAAACCCTCATCCAAACGGGCCGGATCCATAGAGCTTTTCAACCTCATCAAAGCCTCTTTTATTAAAGGAAGGGGAGAGCTAGATACTCTAGGAGAAGTCCAGTCCCTAGAAACATATCCCTCTTGGCGTAAATACCTGGGTCGGGTTAATCTGGCTTACCAGCTCGTCGAAATTATCGACAAGCTTACCCCCGACCACCAGCCCCACCCGGAAATCTTTGAGATTCTGCATCATTTTTTGTCTCAAATCTCCCACATGGGTTCAGATTGGGAATTAAAAATTAAAAATTTTAAATTAAAAATTTTAGTAGCACTGGGTTACTGGCCGGAAGGAAAAGTTCATGTAGGAGATGTAGATCACTTCATCGAAAACCTCATCAACCGTCCCTTAAACTCCTCCAAACTTCTTAAAAAACTCAAGTGATGCTAGAATCAAGATATGGATTTAATGGAAAAAGTTGTCAGTCTGGCCAAAAGAAGGGGATTTGTGTTTCCCGGGTCAGAAATTTACGGAGGATTGGCGGGAACGTGGGATTACGGTCCTATGGGATCTTTAATGAAAAAAAATCTAAAAGATTTATGGTGGAGAGAAATGGTGGAACTAAGGGATGATATTGTTGGTGTAGATGCAGCGATAATGATGAATCCAAAAGCTTGGGAAGCATCTGGCCACGTGGAAGCATTTACAGATCCGCTCGTAGAATGCAAAGAATGTCATCAAAGGTTTAGGTCAGACAAACCCGAAGAGATTAAAGCGCATGAGCATCAAAACTGGACCGAACCACAGAAGTTTAATTTATTAGTTAAAGCTTATTTGGGAGTTATAGAAGGAAAGCAGTCAGAAATATTCTTGCGTGGAGAAATCACAAATGGTGTTCATGTAAATTTCAAAAACGTTGTAGATTCTACCAGAATCCAAATTCCGTTTGGTATCGCTCAAATAGGAAAGGCTTTTAGAAACGAGATCACTCCAGGAAACTTTACTTTCAGATCGCGTGAATTCGAGCAAATGGAAGTGCAATTTTACATAAAACCAGAAGAAGAGGAGGGAAAAAAATGGTTCGAATATTGGAAGCAAAATAGAATGGATTGGTATTTGTCCCTCGGAATAAAAAAAGATAATCTAAGATTTAGAGAGCACACAGACGATGAGAGAGCCCACTATGCTAGAGCGGCAACAGATATTGAATACAAAGCTCCTTGGGGATGGCAAGAGTTTATGGGAATCCACCATAGAGGAGATTGGGATTTAAAGAGACATCAAGAATATAGTGGTCAAAATATGACATACGATGGATATATACCTTGGGACATTGAGACATCAGCTGGGGTAGATAGGTCGCTCCTTTTTCTTTTGGTAGATTCTTATTACGAGGACGACAAAAGGGTCGTTCTCAAACTTAACCCCAGAATTGCTCCTTACAAAATAGCCGTTTTCCCGCTTGTTGCCAACAAAGAAG
>JBBUDC010000073.1:0-2639 GCA_038057495.1 Patescibacteria group bacterium | reverse complement strand
TGGGCGTTTGGGTAGGTAACAACAACAATACTCCCATGAGCTACGTGGCCTCCGGTGTTACCGGCGCCTCCCCCATCTGGAGACGTATTATTCTTGGTCTTCTCAAGACCACTCCATCCCCGGGCTTTGCCGCCCCCACCGGCCTTATCCAGGCCACCATCTGCACCATTACCGGGCAACTGGCTTGCGAAGGCTGTCCTTCTAAAACTGAATACTTCATACCGGGAACTGAACCTAAAATGGCCTGTTCCAAAGATGCCATTAAAAAGCTTTTAGAAGACAAGGCCAAGAAAGACCAAGAGGAAAGAGACAAATTACTCCAGGGAGTCTCCACCCAAAATTGACTTCAATCTGCCCAGCGACTCTTCCAGTTTCTTTTTCTTTATCGCCGACACTTTTCCCCCCATCTCGTAGTCAAAAAGTTCTTTGGTAAATGGATTATTTGTAATCATAAACAAAGTTGTTACTGCATATTTACCTAAAACCGAAAGTGTTCCCTCTCTTCGAAATCTTCTCATCGACATTGTCAGTCTTGGCCATTTCAAAATATGCATTTTTTTACCAGCTCTCGTCAATCTATTTGCCAAATCATGATCTTCATTCATCTTAAACTCTTGATCATATCCCCCCACCTCCCTAAAAACTCTACTCTCAATAACCATATCAAATCCACCCACCATTGGATTACCCAAATCATTTGCTGCCTCCATCATCAAGTTTGCCAACAGTAACATTGCGCCGTTTCCGTTACCCCTAACGTCAGGTTCAGTCCAGGTTGTCAAAAATCTACAATCTTTGTTCATCAAAATATAATGGTGAACCTCACTCAAAAAGTTTGCCGGAATTCTCACATCTGCATCGAAAAATACCAACCATTTACCCCGAGCGTTTTTTGCCCCCAAATTTCTTTGATATGACACATTTTTTTTATCGGCTTCTAAAACAGAGTATTCAAATTTTCTCGCCACTTCTACTGTCCTGTCTTCAGATTTTCCATCCACCACAATCACTTCAAAATTCCTATCAATTTGCCCTTGTAAATCCTTAAGAAGTTTTGGCAGGTACTTTTCCTCGTTTAAACAAGGGATTATGACCGAAAAAAAAGGACCAGGTTGATCCATATGCCCCATATTATATACCCAATGCTACAATCTATATATGAATCCCCGCTTCAAAAATACTCTCATTCTTATCGCCGTTCTCACAGCCCTTGTTACGGCTATTATTTTCCTGCGCTTCTTCCTGTTTCGAAGTCCCAAATAGATTTTGTTATCTCTGGAACCAGAGTTTTGGCCTGATCCTGATTTACTTCTCTGTTCATAATCACCAAGATAAACGGCTTTGGAGCCATCACAATCCCTGAATCTGCCCAGATACCTGCGTCACTTCCCACCTTATGCAACACCTCAACGTCTCCCGGGACTCCCGCTGGAATTCTTTCCTCATAAATACTGTCTTTTAGCCATCCCTGCATTTGGGTATCTGCCAAGTCATATATTTTTCTCCAAGCCAAAGATACATCATATGCCGTAGTGGTATTTTCTTCAAAATTAGTGTCCTCCATGCTTAATCTCTTAATCCCTCGTATTACTTCGTCCTTTCCCACTAGCCGGGTCAGAATTACCGGGGCCGTATTGTCAGACTTATTCATCATTTCAGCAACCAACCGCGATACAGTCAACTGGGTTCCGGCGTCCATAAATTCAATCGGCCCGGATCCGTTTTGTTTATCTCCCTCTCTTAACGTATAACTCTTATCCCAATCCAAATCTCCTCTTCCCACAGCTTCCCACACCGCCAGCATAATGGGTACTTTCATAATTGATGCCGCCGGCATAATTTTATCCTCATTAATGCCATACCCCTTGCGCTCATCTAGTCTATATACCCAAACGGTCCAATCCCCAGTTGCTTGAGCTAATTTCTTTCTTAGTGCCGCCACCAATCTGTTGGTTTCCCGGGAGCTGTCCGTCTCCCCCACTATGTAGCTAATTTTTAATGATTTTACTTCCGGAGTAGGATCTACCATTTTCCCTCCACCTCTGGCCCAAAAAAAACCACTCACCACTCCCGTCACCACAAAACACCAGGCGATCAGTTTCCGGTTTACCGGCATCCGTTTCAAATTTACTTGCTTCAAAACACTCATCGCACTATATTCTACTACGAACTATTAACTATAAACTCTTAACTAGGTTGGGTGGAGTTCTCCCAGCCAGTCCCTCTACCAGGTTTTTTACCGCTGTCTCTCCCATGGCTCGTCTAGCCTCAAATGTGGCCGAGGCAATGTGGGGAGTCAGAATCACATTTTCCATTTCTATAAGTTCTGGTCTGGGGTGGGGTTCATTCTCCCACACGTCCAATGCCGCTCCCGCAACTTTGCCGGTTTTGAGTGCATATACCAACGCCACTTCGTCTACCACTGGCCCTCTGGCCGTGTTTATCAAGTAAGAACCTTGTTTCATTTGCCCGAAAGTTTGCTCGTTCATCAAATGGGAGGTTTCTGCAGTCAGCGGCACATGCAAACTTACATAGTCCGATTGTCCCAGGACATCTTCCAATTTTGTCCCCGAGCTGCGGCTATGCGTCAGCACATTCATTTGAAAGGCCACGCCTTTCGAGGCTACCAGACCGCCAAT
>JBBUDC010000072.1:0-2150 GCA_038057495.1 Patescibacteria group bacterium | reverse complement strand
GACAACAGTTGTAAATTGTCTTCTACATCAGACACAGTAGATACGATCATGGCCGCTTCATTTAGATTCAACTCATCATATAGTTCGTAATCAGCAATATCTCCATATACTCCTCCGATCTCCTCGACCACTTTAGGATCAAAATCAACTACCACCAGTTTGCCGATTTTTTCCAAAATAGGTTTAAGTACTTTTCCCGTCCTATTATGGCCAAAAAGAACAATATGGTTTTTGAGCCTTTCTTCTCCTGTAACTTTTTCAGTTTTGTGTCTAAACTCCAAAATTTTTAAAGAGTTTCCGATCACTTTATAAATTCGTTCCGAATACCAGATGAGGTAGGTCGACAATGTCATGGTAATTATTCCCACCAATCCCACCAAACCCAAGATACTTCTATCCACATACCCCACCCGGGCCGCCGAAGCAATTACAATTAAAGAAAACTCCGATACTTGAGCAACAGCCGTACTGGCCAAAAAAGCCACTCTCCTGCCGTACCCTTGGAATGCCAAAATCAGCATCACAATCAAAGGATTCCCTATCAAAACGAAAAGTGAAAATATTACCGCCGGCACAGCCATCCGGCTGATATTTTCCCAGCCAATATTGGCCCCAAGCGCTACAAAAAAAAGTGTCAGAAAGAAATCCCGTAGTGGTCTCACCCGGGCCATAATTTGCAAGTTCTGTACTGCTCCAGCCAGGGCTAAGCCTGCCAAGAAACCTCCAATTTCCGGGCTAAATCCAATGCCAGGCCAGGACACCGCCGCCGCAATTCCCAGACACCACGCAATCGAAACTACAAACAGGACCTCTGTCGATTTACCCAGGAAATCCAACATTTTGGGTAGGATTTTGTCCGAGGCCCAAACTGCTAATCCTACCAGCAATGCCCCTTTTGTAGCTACTCCCAGCAGATTTACCCAATTAATTATTTCTCCGGGTCTTAGTCCTGCCAATACTGTCAAAATACCAATGGCTACAAAATCTTGAACTAGCAAATATCCGGTAGCAATTTTTCCATACAAACTTTGTAAATCCCTTTTTTCCGATAATAACTTAACTACCATTACCGTACTGCCAAAAGTCAGAGCAATTCCCAGATATATTGCTGTAACCGCCTCAAAACCCAAAAGTCTGGCAATAAAATAGCCGGAGATACTGGTAAAGACAATTTGCCCTAAGCCCGTGATTACCGCCGTCCGCCCCATCTTTTTTAGCTGACCAATGGGCAGTTCCAGTCCTACTAAAAACAACAGAAAAGTTACACCCAACTGGCCCATGGCCGAGACTAAATCTACATTTCTTCCTAAAAGTGACAGAGCAATTCCCGCCAGAATATACCCCAAAATTGCCGGCTGTCTTAGACTCTTAGCCACAATCCCCCCCACCGCCGCCAACACCATAACTACAGTCAATCCCAGTACAACCGGTTGCATACTCTTAGTGTATCAGATTTTTAAGTTCCGCCGGAAGCTCGGATTCAAAGTGTACTCTCTCCCCTGTTATTGGATGTGTAAATTCTAAGTATTTGGCATGTAAAAATAGTCTGGGGCAGATTTGCAGATCCTTCTTCCAGGTCTTCCTATCCCCATACAACGGATCGGACATAATAGGGTGTCCCAAATGACGCATATGTACTCTTAGCTGGTGTGTCCGCCCTGTGTGAGGAGTCAGTTCAACTAAGCTTAGCACTTGGCCCTTAGCACTTAGCACTCGGATGACTTCCCATTCGGTGATTGCTGTTCTGGAAAGATTTTTTCCTACGTAAAACTTCTGACCAAATCTTTCTATGGGAGTGTTTATCAATCCCTTGGCTTCTTTGAATTCTCCATGTACCAAAGCTATGTATTTTTTCACCGTTTTTCTTTCTAGAAACTGGAGTTTCAATTTTTCATACGCTTCCGGGATTTTAGTCAGCACCATCACTCCGCTTGTGTCTTTATCCAAGCGGTGTACTACCCCTCCTTTGTCGTAAAACTCTCCTTCACCCTTACCAACTCCAAACCACTCTTGCACTGTTTGCTCTTTTACGGTTTGGGCTTTGTTAACCACCATTCCCGACGGTTTATCAATCACCATCAAGCTTTCATCCTCAAAGATGATCTTGGGATTATTTCTCACGTTTCTTTTCGCAACCTACGCACAGGGTC
>JBBUDC010000071.1:0-2799 GCA_038057495.1 Patescibacteria group bacterium | reverse complement strand
CAGCTATATCAAAAAACACCATTCTCCACTTTCCATCCCACTTCTCTTCCGGCCTCTTCATTTTCTCAAGTTTATATTTCAACATCTGCACCCTTCCTTTGTCTGTGATTCTTACCACAATTCCTTCCGGCGTGACCTTTTTTTCTACCCAGCCCCGCCGCTGTAATTTATCTGCCACCTGCTTTACCACTGACGGGAAATAATCGTCGATTTCAGGTAAAGATCTGTGCAACACGGTATCTAGACTTTCCCGTTTCATTGGAAAAAATACATCCACCATATCACTGGCAAATTCTAACATTTTTCCTGCCGTAATCCTTCTTTTCGCCATACTCAATATTTATCATATCCACACGACCGTTACAATAAATAAATTCCGCGCGCTTGACAACAACAACAACAACATGTACACTACCACCCTATAGTATGCCAGAATCTCCAACATTTACAATAACCTTAACGCTCTCACCTTCCACAAATGAAGCTTTTAGAAAACGCGTCATTGAAGATCTTGCCCCCCAAAAATGCCCTGAACGAAGGCACAATCTCGTAAGTGCCGCAGGAATCGTCAAAGAGAAAGAAAATGCGGGGTTCGCGCTTGGCTTCAGGTGTCCAGGCAGAAAAGCACCTTCTTGTAAAAGTTGTCCTATTAGAACTAAGAACGATCCTCACCACTTCAAAGAAATCATCTTCTCCACTTCAAACTGAATAAAACTTCCCCTCCCTCTCCTCTACTTCCCCTTTTAAAGTCAGAAGCGACAATTGCGCCCCTATTTCCGAAATCGACTTCCCCAATTTCCTGGCAATCTCATCCGCCTCCAACCCCTCATCCTGCAACATCGTCAATATTGGATTTACCTCACCCCTTTCGTTCCCCTCTCCTAATTTAGGAGAGGGGCTAGAGGTGAGGTATATACGGGCTTTCCCTTCAGAAATAAGTTGGTTTGTTCCCGCGGACACCGAACTTGTCACCGGTCCCGGCACCGCCCATACCGGTTTTTTGCGCTTAATCATCATCCCCGCAGTTAACAGGGCTCCGGACTTTTCAGCCGCCTCTACTACAATCAATTCATGACAAATGTCAGCCACCACCTGATTTCTGGCCGGGAAAGTCCAATTCGTCCCCATCTGATCTTTCCATAACGACACCAGTAATCCCCCACTCTCCACAATCTTTCTTTGTAATTCCCACTCCCTCTCGCCGGCATTATATTCAATTCCCCATCCCAAAACTCCAATTGTCTTGCCCCCGCATTCAATGCATACTTCATGCGCCGCCTGATCCACTCCATACATCATGCCAGAGACTATCGTCCAACCCCCAGCGACCAACTGCGGCACAATCTTCTCCACCACCCTTCTACCATAGCTCGTCATTCTTCTGCTCCCCACCACTCCCATGCATTTGGCAAATATCTCGTCGCTCCAATTCCCTTGCCGGTATAGCTTGTTGGCCACTCATCTAGTATAATTCATCCCGTGGGAAAAAAAGCTGTTGCCATCATCGGTTCCGAAAACGAAGGAGAACTCCGCAAAAAGGAGTCGGTCAAGCGTGAGCAAAAGAAATTGAGAGAGCACAAAGGAGAAAAACAGCCGGAACCAGAAGCTATCGTCGAAACACCAGTCACCGAAGAAGTCAAGAAAGTCAAAATTGCCCGCATCCGCTCCAAACCGTACCAAACCGCCAAATCCAAAGTTGATGTCACCAAAACCTATACCATATCAGATGCTATCAAACTATTAAGAGATGTAACATTAACCAAGTTTGACGGCACTGTTGAATTGCATCTAGTTCTCAAAGACCTGCCTGCCGGCAGGCAGGAAAAGGAGATTGAACTTCCCCACTCCACTGGTAAAGTCCGCAAGATCGGTGTTGCCAATGACGAATTTATTAAACAACTTGAATCCGGCACTGTTAACTTAGACTTAGACTCTCTCTACGCCTCCCCAGACCAAATGGGCAAACTGGTCAAGTTTGCCAAGGTCCTAGGACCAAAAGGCCTCATGCCCAATCCCAAAAACGGTACCGTCGTCCCCGACCCAGAGAAGTCCGCCAAAACAGCCGCCAGCAAAACCTCCGTCATTCTCAAAACCGAAAAAGACGCTCCCTTAATTCACACCACCATCGGCAAACTCTCTATGAACTCTGAACTCTTGACTCAAAACTTAAAGGCCGTTCTTAATGCTTTCGCCGGCCAACTCACCAAAGCCGTCTTAAAATCCACCATGAGCCCCGCAATCAAGTTGACAATCTAAATTAGAACCAATAACATAAGCACATATGTCTGAAGACCTCCCATCCTTAAAAGAAAGCACTCCACTTCTCAATATTAACCTCGGACAAGAAATCCTCAGAAATCTATCAGCGACTCTGGCTGAAAAAACTGGTAACGATGCCAAAGAAATAGAAGCTGTATTAAAAAGATTTGGAGACTTCACAGAAAAACTGGCATTAAGGTTGAAAGCCGATCCAGATATTGCTAAAAAAACTTACTCCAAATTTTTAGAAGGAGTGACACACCTTACAGGCGAAGAAAAAGCCCTTGCGGCAGAGGACGCCGTGTTCCAGCTCCTCTCAGGGGATTCTTTCTTAGGACCAGAACCAGAAACAAACATGTATCAGGTTCACTCCCACAATCGACTTCGAACCTACGACAAATCGGCTTGGACGCTCAAGGAAATGGCACACAGTGGAGAACCATGGAGTGATTCGTGGTTTCAACCTACAGTTGGGGCAACTACTACCAGACAACCGGTTGTAGAAATCTTGGTAAAATGTGTCATCGATGGACCTACGGA
>JBBUDC010000070.1:0-5876 GCA_038057495.1 Patescibacteria group bacterium | reverse complement strand
CATATAGCTAAAGCTGCTGGTTTGTATTGGAATCAATATCAAAAGAAATTCCAGACCCTTGGCACCACGGATTGTCTTATTGCTGCTACGGCTAAATATTACAATTGTCCGATTGTTACACTTAATACTCGCCACTTCCCCATGTCTGACATTAAAGTTCTAAATCCTCTAAAACAATATGACTGACATGATATTGGTTTACATTACCTGCAAAAGCGTAGAGCAGGCCAAGAAAATTGGCCGGCATTTATTGGAAAAAAGGTTGTGTACTTGCGTCAATATTTTCCCGAACATGCAACCCATGTTTTGGTGGCCACCCAAAGCTAACAAAATAGACGAATCCGCAGAAGTAGTTTTAATTGCCAAGACTTTAGATTCAAAATACCAAACCCTTGAAAATGAAGTTCACAAAATCCACACCTACGAAGTTCCTTGCATTTTTTCTATCCCCGTCACCCACGTCGCCAAAAGGTATTACGAATGGATTAAGGGCGAATTGGAATAACATAGCCAAGCGGCTGCTGACCCAAAACCCGATTTATTAATCTTAAAAGGACTAACCTTTTTGGAATTCTTTAACCATATCAACACGCAATAATTTTTGCCGAGCACCCATTCGTCTGCCGCCGGAAATAATTCTTTGGCTTTAGCAAAATCTTTCTTCTCAAATTGTCTTACTTTTTCCACTGTCGCCATTATCACGATTGGACCACCGGAATTTTTAAAATAAATCTTGTCACCAGTTTTTACGCGATCCCATGGTGCAATTTTATTTTTGCTCCATCTCGACTCAATTTTCTTTTCCCCACTCAAAATTTTCGCAATCAAATCCCCAAACCTTTTATTCATGATAGCTATATGATCCATAGCAACATTGTCTAGTGTCCCTCTCTTAAATTAAGAGAGGGATTAGAGGGTGAGTTACTTAGCGCCGTTCTCACAAACACACTTCTATGATACTTCGTTACTCCGTGTTCCCCAATAGCCGCAATATGATATTTAGTGCCATAACCTTTGTTTGATTGCCAGCCGTATTTTGGGTAATGCTTGTGTAGATGATCCATGATTCTGTCCCGGAAAACCTTGGCAATTATTGACGCCGCCATTACCTCCGGAATTTTAGTATCTGCCTTGATCACGCTTTTTATGCCTCTGATTTTCAAATTGCCGTCGGCTATATATTTATCAGCTGGGATTTTCTTTTTAAGTCTCTTAAAAATTTCTTTATTCGCCCACCCCATACCCCTCGTATTAATTTGTCTGGCAGAGATTATTTCTACGGCAATCACCGCCTCCGATTTCTTAATTCGGTTATAGATTTTAAGTCTCTGTTTGGGGGCTAATTCTTTTGAATCTCTTAATCTCTTAATTAACTTAGTATCTTTATCCAAAATTGTCCCCGCGGCCACCAGCGGTCCAGCCAGCGCTCCTCGCCCCACCTCATCCATACCACATGTGATCATCGTCTCGGATTATAACTCACCCCCTTTCGTTCCCCCTCTCTTACGGCGAAGCCACGAGCTTGCGAGAATTAAAGAGAGGGGATAGGGGTGAGTTACGGTGGTAAAATTGGTTCATGCCTGAAGACAAGAAACTTAACAAACAACAACTGGAAGCAATTCAACACAAATCCGGACCACTTCTAATCATTGCCGGCGCCGGTACCGGCAAAACCACCGTCGTCACCGAACGCGTCAAATGGCTTATCGCCGAAGGCCTGGCTTTGCCAAATGAAATTCTGGCCCTGACTTTTACCGAAAAAGCCGCCAAAGAAATGCAGGAGCGCATTGACGTGGCCATGCCATATGGTTACACCCAAATGTGGGTCATGACCTTTCATTCTTTCTGTGACCGGATTTTACGTGACGAAGGCTTGTCAATTGGTCTCGACACTGGCTACAAACTCATGACCGAGGCCGACTCTGTGGATCTCTTGCGCCGCCACCTCTTTGACTTAGACTTAGACTTATACAGACCGCTTGGTAATCCTCACAAATTTGTGTCTGCTCTTTTGCAGCACTTCAGCCGTCTCCAGGACGAAGATGTAACTCCAGAAGATTATCTTAAACACGTCAAAAACGAACTATCCCAAGGATACAAAAAATATACCGAGTTAAAAATTGCTGAAAGCCTTTTGGATTTTGGAGATCTAATTTCTTACACCTTAAAACTTTTCCGCACCAGATCAAACATTTTGAAAAAATATCAAGACAAATTTAAATATATTCTTGTCGACGAATTTCAAGACACCAACTACGCCCAAAACCAACTTTTATATCTGCTAACCGGAAATCACCAAAACCTTTCTGTTGTGGCAGACGACGATCAATGTCTTCCCACAGGAACCAAAATCGCTACCACAGCAGGACAAAAAAACATAGAAAGTATAAAAAGGGGAGAGAAAGTAATAACCGCCGTTGGCAAAGGATACACATCAACATCGAGGGTGGACAATGTTATGAAGTCTACCAAACTCACGCGACTAATCGCTCTTAAAACAGAAAGTGGGAAAGAAATAACTTCCACCGACAACCACAAAATGTTTTGTCTAATTCCCGGCCGCAAATACGGAACTAAAAAGTTTTTTTATGTATATCTCATGCAAAGACGCAATTTAGGTTGGAGAATGGGAATAACTGACGACCTTGCCCAGAGACTTAAATTAGAGAGATCGGCCGATAGGATAATTGCTATCAAAGAATGCGAGACAGAACAAGAGGCCAGATACCATGAAACGGTTCTTTCTCTTAACTATGGTGTCCCACTATATCCATTCAAACCCCGCAAACGAATGGTACTAACAGGAGAATGGCTAAACAGACTGTTTGGCGAGATAGACACTGAATCTCGAGTTAAAAAATTGGCCCACGATTTGGGAATTGATCTCAACGCTCACCATTTTTGTCTAGGCGGCGTGGTTAGAGGAGATTCTGACAGAGCCAAAGTTATTTTGAGAATGTGCGTTCGCAGAAATCGGACATTTTGGGCCAGAGATCGGTTGTTGACGAATCCGATTGTGCAGCACGAAGTCAAGTTGGAAACATCCTCTGCATCGATATTGAAAAATATTCGCAAAACAAATTTGAAATTACTTAAAGCTAAAAAAGGGTGGCAAGTTAGAAAAAGTTTCTCAAGCCTGGTGGAAGCTGGAAAACTTGCTCAATATCTAGTTGGAATTACCAACGCAATTTTTGAGGCAAAATTCGATGTTGGCAAAAGAGATGGACTAGCGAGACAAGCACTAATCATGCCAGCAGGGAACATCTTCCCGGGGATGCGAATACCAGTTCTTAATAGATATGAAATTATTTATGAGCAGGTAATTTCAAGGAAGGTAAAGCAAAAAACAACAACTGTTTATGATCTTGAGATTAATAATACTCACAATTTTGTCGCCAATGGAGTAGTAGTTCACAATTCTATTTACCGTTGGCGCGGCGCCGCTATTTCTAATGTCATCCAATTTAGAAAAACTTATTCCAAGGCCAAACTAGTTACTCTGGTCCAAAACTACCGTTCCACCCAGGAAATTTTGGATCGCGCATATGACCTAATTCAATACAACAATCCCGACCGTCTGGAAGTAGCCGAAAAAATCGACAAAAAATTAATTTCCGTCCGCAAGGTCGCGGGGGATAAAGTTGAATTTATTCATGTTGACCGTGTCGAAAATGAAGCCGAAGCAGTGGCTAAACAGATCTCCGAACTCAAAACTCAAGACTCCAAACTATCATACAAAGATATTGCCATTCTTGTTCGGGCTAATGTTCATGCCGATCCGTTTGTGCGAGCCCTGTCCCGCCACGATATTCCTTACCAATTCTTAGGTCCCGGCAAATTATTTCAACAACCAGAAATAAAAGACTTAATAGCTTACCTCAAAATTCTCTACAATTTTGCCGACAATTCCTCTTTTTACCGTGTATTATCAATGAGTTTTTTCGCCATTCCCATCCGGGAACTGGTTCTTCTTAGTAATTCTGCCAAGAGACAAAACATTTCTTTGTTTGAAGCCGCCGAAGCCGATCAGTCAGAAAATGTTAAAACCCTTGTCGATTTAATTCACAAACATCTCGAAGATTCCCGCACCCAAACAGCGGGGCAAATCTTATACGATTTTTTACAAGCCACGGGCATATTGCAGGCCATGTTGGATTACAAGGATCCCATTACTCCCGCCCAGGCCCAAAACATTTCCCGCTTTTTTAATAAGATAAAAAGCTTTGAATCCACCCACGAAGACGCTTCGGTTAGAGCCGTCGTTGACTGGCTGGATTTGTCTATGGAGCTGGGGGAATCGCCGTTGGCCACCGATTCAGACTGGACTCAAAACGATTCCGTCAATATTCTCACCATCCATTCGGCCAAAGGGCTGGAATTCCCGGTGGTTTTTCTTGTTAATCTCGTCGGCCAGCGTTTTCCCACCTCCGAAAGAAAAGAACCCATTCCTATTCCCGATGAACTTATCAAAGAAATTCTTCCCACCGGAGATTTTCATCTTCAGGAAGAACGCCGCCTGTTTTATGTGGGCATGACTCGCGCCCGGGACAGATTGTTTTTAACCGCCGCTGATTTTTACGCCGAAGCCAAGCGCGAAAAAAAGCTCTCACCCTTTATTTTGGAGTCTTTAGGCCAGACAGCTAGCGACCAGCGACTAGCGACTAATGAGCAGCTCTCAATTCTCGACTATCAGCCATCAGTTACTAAACGTCCTACTATGAACTCTGAACTCATAACTATTAACTATCTAAGTTATTCACAAATCCAGACATTTTTAGACTGCCCTTTGCATTACAAAGCCAAGTATATTCTTAAGCTTCCCACCGCCCCATCTGCAGCCTTAAGTTTTGGTATTGCCGTCCATGGGTCACTCAAAGACATTTTTTCATTACCTACCAAAGATGTTACGGCCATTCTCAAGAAAAACTGGGTTTCAGACGGCTTCTTAAACAAAAAACACGAACAGGAATACTTCGCCAAAGGCGAAAGAATTCTTACTCACTTTCTTGAACACGAATACGATCCAAAGCACCAACCGAGTCTTTTGGAAGAAATGTTTACCGTTCCTCTAAACCCCATGTTAAAAATTGGGGGCAAGATTGACCGGGTGGACACTCTGCCAAACGGCCAAATCGAAATTATAGATTACAAAACCGGCAAAATTCCCAAAGACCGGGAAAAAACTGCAGTTGATGATCTGCAGTTATCTTTTTATTCTTTAGCCGCAACTATTCTTAAAACAGATCCCTTCAACAAAAAACCTGAAGATATTAAACTAACACTTCTTTACCTAGAAGAAAACACTAGGTTCAGTACCACTCGCTCCGCCGCCCAGTTAGAAGATGCAAAGCAACAGATTCTCGGTTATGCAGACCAGATCTCCCGCTCCGATTTTAAATGCACCGGCAAAAACTGTGCCAACTGCGAATTCAAGATCCTTTGTGACACCATCAAAACCACCGAGTAAAACTTCCCGGGAATTCTACTTCATAACCCCCAAATGATTTTTTGAAGTGGGTAAAACCTCTCCAGCCTTTATTCGGCCAGCGCTCGTCATAGATTCCCTCCCAGTCCCAAATCCCACATCCCCGTTTCCTTGATTCTTTCATACACTCTCTCACTACCAAGTATGGCAAGTTTTGTTTAGTTCCTTCTGCTGTTGCACCCGCGTAATAGTAATAAGCAATTCTGTCGTGCATCAATACTAACGCCCCGGCTTGGCCGTTCACGCTAATACAGAAGCATTTCTTGCCGAAACTATTTATTAATGACGAATAATCTTTGTAGCTCTGAATCCAAAGTCCTTTCCTCTTGGCGCTCTTTTTGAAAATTTCATAAAATTCTTGAAAATTATTTGAAAATTGAAAATTGGAGTT
>JBBUDC010000069.1:0-1019 GCA_038057495.1 Patescibacteria group bacterium | reverse complement strand
ATTGAATCCCATCCAGAATTTATTTGGCCTGAAAGTAGGAGAAACGAAACTTTGGCTTTTGTGAAACGGGGACTAAAAGATTTTTCTGTCAGCCGGCCAAATGTTTCATGGGGAATTCCTGTGCCAGACGATTCTAAACATACGATATATGTATGGTTTGACGCTTTAATCAATTATTTGACTTATGGAATAGAAGAAAATTGTTGGCCGGCTGATATCCACGTGCTGGGAAAAGACAATTTGAGATTTCATGCAATTTTTTGGCCTGCGATGCTAAAAAGTGCAGGTTATGAATTACCAAAGACAATTCTCGTGCACGACTTTATTACTCTAAATGGTCAAAAGGTAAGTAAGTCATTGGGGAATGTAATTCTCCCATCTGAGCTGGTAACAAAATTTGGGGTGGATGGAGTGAGATATTACTTTCTCCGCTTTGGTCCTTTAACAAATGACGTGGATATAACGCTTGAAAAAATTCAAGAAACATATAATGCCGATCTGGCTAATGGATTAGGCAATCTGGTGGCACGAGTGGCTAAGTTGGCAGAGAGAGTTAGTTTACCGGATAAGCCTTGGGGGTTAGAAGTCGACGGTCAAGTGAAGAAATGTTTGGACGAATATAGGCTTGATGAGGCGCTAAAAACAATCTGGACTTGGATTTCTGAACTGGATCAGACAATTGAGAAAGATCAGCCGTGGAAATTAAGTGACGAGAAGTTAGGAAAGGTACTGGAAGGATATGTGGAGAAAATAAACAAAATTGCTGCTTCTTTGCGGCCCTTTTTGCCGGAAACTGCGGAGAAAATATTGGCACAGTTCAAGGGACCGGAGATTAAGAGTGGTGCTCCCCTTTTTCCCAGGATAAAATAGATTAATGATTGATGCGCATTGTCATTTACAGGAGTTTGAGAATCCGGGTGAGGCTATTTCTGGATTGGAGGCGGTTGTTTGCTGTGGGTCTGGGGTAAAAAGCAGCCAAAAAGCGGTCGAGTTGGCTTCAAAATACAAAGAGGTGTTTG
>JBBUDC010000068.1:0-2599 GCA_038057495.1 Patescibacteria group bacterium | reverse complement strand
TAGGACGCCAGGTTCTCATCCTGGAAATCGTGGGTTCAAATCCCACCGGGGTCACAAAAATTGCATCGGAAAAAGTCGAGTGATATAATCCGTAAGCATGAGTGTAGGATATCCAGAATCTGTGCCAAATAAACCTCTTACAAGCAAGGACCATTTTGGGGAAATTCATGCGCCACATATGCCTTCGTACCCTCAGACTCCACGAGGGGAATCAAATTACCCGCACACTCAATTATTCCCATCACATAAATACACAGCTTGGGATGGTTTTGTTGACTGTTTACCTCTTTATGCTTTGTTTGCGGTTCCAGTCGCTGTGAGTATCATTCTTTGGGTAAGTGAACACCCAGAAGTACTTTCTACGCTGAGGCGGTGAGGGAGGAATGGGAACGGAGAATGTGTTCGGAGAATCTGTTTTTGATTTTGGGCATGCGCAGGACTAATTTGAGAGCCTCGTCGAGGTGGGAGACAAAGAAGAACTCCATGTCTTTTTTGACATTGACAGGGACATCTTCGACGAGATCTTTTTTATTTTCTTTGGGCAGAACCACTCTTTTGATGCCAGCCCGGTGAGCGGCAATGATTTTTTCTTTGACGCCGCCAATTTCCAGAACTCTGCCTCTAAGTGTGATCTCTCCGGTCATGGCAGTATCACGGCGAACCGGAATCTTGGTAAAGGCAGAGATAAGAGCAGTAGTCAGAGCAATACCTGCTGATGGACCATCCTTGGGAGTAGCCCCTTCTGGGACGTGCAGATGAATGTCAATTTTTTTGTAAAAATCATCTTTGAGTCCCAACTTTTGCCAGCGGCTTCTAATATATGAATACGCTGCCTGGGCTGATTCTTTCATAACGTCGCCTAATTGGCCGGTCAGCTTGAGTTCGCCTTTACCTGGCATGAGAGCCACTTCAATAAATAAAATGTCTCCCCCAACTTCAGTCCAAGCCAGGCCGGTGGACATACCTACCTCGTCCTGCTTTTCAGCCAGAGTCTCCGGGAAACGGTACTGGCCTAGATATTTTTTGACGTCGGAAATGCCAAGTGCATGAGAAATGGTCTTTTTCTCGGCTAGTCCACGGGCTAGTTTTCTGGCTATTTTGGCTATGTTTCTTTCTATGTCACGGACGCCGGCTTCTCTGGTGTAACGGCGGATGATTTCTCTAACAGCATCGTTAGCAATTTTGAGAGATTTGGGAAGTCCTGCACTTTGCACTTGCTTGGACCAGAGATAGTTTTGGGCAATATTGAGTTTTTCTTCCAGGGTGTAGCCTGGAAAAGTAATGATTTCCAGCCGGTCTCTTAGGGCCGGGGGGATAGTATCCAACATGTTGGCTGTAGCTACAAACATGACTTGAGACAGGTCAAAAGGCACTTCTAAGTAGTGATCTGAAAATTCTTTGTTTTGCTCCGGATCCAGGGCTTCCAGAAGAGCTGAAGACGGGTCGCCGCGGAAATCGTTTCCCAGCTTGTCTATTTCATCCAGCATAAAGACGGGATTGCGGGTGCCGGCATTTTTGATGCCCTGAATAATCCGTCCCGGCATAGCCCCGACGTAGGTCCGGCGGTGACCGCGGATTTCGGCTTCGTCGCGGATGCCGCCCAGAGAAACTCTGACAAACTTACGGCCTAGCGATTTGGCAATGGAGCGGCCAATGGAAGTTTTACCTACACCCGGGGGACCAACAAAACACAGAATTGTCGGAGACTGATTTTCCTTGGCCTTTTGGGCCTGGCGCAGTTTCATAACGGCCAGATATTCAACAATTCTTTCTTTGACTTTTTTCAAACCATAATGATCGGCATCTAAAACATGAGAGGCTTGTTTGATGGAGACATGATTGGGACTTGTAGTTGACCAGGGCATATCTGATAGCCATTCCAAATAAGTTCTCACGTAATTGCCTTCGGGATTAGCCGGGTTCATCTGAGACAGACGAGATAATTCTTTTTCAGCTTTCTTGCGAATATCTGTAGGCATTTTGGCTTTTTTGATTTTGTGGCGCAGATTTCCTAGATCATCGTCTTCGTCCTCCTCATCGGAACTGCCCATTTTTTTGAGTTCATCCTGAATGGTTCTTTTGCGCTCGCGCAGAATTTGTTCGCGCATATTTTTTTCAAATTTGGCTTGGGTCTTGGTAGAGATGGAACGCTCGAGTTCCATAACCTTGATCTCGTGAATCAGGTGCTGGAGAACTTTTTCCAGACGGGCATTAACGGAGAGCATCTCCAGAAGTTCCTGCTTGCCCTGGGTATTTAGTTCTAAAGAATTGGCTACCTGATCGGACAATTCTGATGCGGGGACACCGGCCATCAGGCGCATAAAAACTAAAAAGTCCATGGATTTGCCCAAATCAAAAGATTTTTTGTATTCGGAAACAATTTGTTTGGAAAGGGCGACCTGGGTATCGTTTTGGACTTGGGATTCGGGCAGAGTCTCGGCGGTGGCAGTAAAAAACGGATCTGAAGAAACGATAGGTCCAATCCTAACCCGGCTGATACCCCTGACGAGAGCCAATAATTCATTACCAGCGGGAAGTACTTGCTCTGCCAGACATAAGGTTCCAATTTCATATAAGTCTTTGGCTGACGGGACGGCTA
>JBBUDC010000067.1:0-14168 GCA_038057495.1 Patescibacteria group bacterium | reverse complement strand
TTTTGAAAATTTCATAAAATTCTTGAAAATTATTTGAAAATTGAAAATTGGAGTTTGAAAATTTCCGCATGATATATCTGCAATCTTTTTTCGGCTTTATATTTTTCAAATCCACCCTTTGAGTTTTACTTGCCAGCAGCGGCCAGTTATCCTGCCGGAAGGTGCTAGGTGCCAGGTGCCAGGTGCCAGGTTCTAGCTTAGTCATCCAGACTCGGTGTTCCCTCAAAATTTTATATAATTCTTTCCAATCTAGCGTTCTGTCAACTCGTTGGATTTTTGCAATAGCCCCCAAAAAACCTAGAGGTCTTATAAACACATAGCACTTAGCCCCTAGCCCTTGGCACTGAACCACCCTCCACCCAATGGATCTTATAAATTTCGCGTATGCCGCAGACTGTCTAATATCTGCCATCGTATCCATTCCATTAATCTAAATACCCAATAAAGCAGGGGATTAATAATTAAATCATATGTTCCTAAAAATTCAACAGTTTCTGGCCCAAACTTCGCTTTGAAATCCGTAAAACCCTTACCTTCTTCTACTCCCCACAAATCGTATATTCTGCATCCCTGAGCTTTTCCCCACACGGCCGTTTTCCACAGCATCAAACTTGGAGCTTGTAATTCCCGGTGCTGGTCGGAACTTGCTCCATATGGGTAATAAATTTTGTCGTCATATTTAAAAATTATCCAAGCAGCCAATATTTCTCCCTGGTATTTAGCTACAAACAAGTGGGCAATTTTTTCCTTCAGCGCGCTCCACATTAGTGAAAAATATTTTCTGTCATGAGCATAAAAACCCTGTCTTTTGGCAGTTTGATCCGTCAACTCCCAAAATTTTTCAAAAGCCGCATCTGAATTATCTTCTTCAATAATTACTCCATGTTTTTCTGCCAAGCGGATATTGTATCTGGCCTTAGGGTGCATGGCCGCTAGCAATTGTCCTTCATTTTTAGTTAGATCTAACCAAAAAGTCCTCGGCGTAAAAAATCTCCGTCCCCGTATCAACCCTTCCGGCATCTTACCCTTCTGCACATCCGGCTCTATTCTAATCCCAATTCCTCCAATCTTAATCCCTTCATCTCTTAATCTCTTAATCTCTTCCGGCTTTGGTATCCGGCTTTTTAAAAGTGTCCCAAAGTACCACGGGGTTTTAGGAATCCGGCTCCACACCACCAACAAATCTTTCACCCGGGAAACTTTATTCCCTGCCTTGGATCTAAATTCTCCCCACTCTTGGCTTTGTACTGGGTGCATGTCTTGATTATACCTTGCGTCAGTGTTATTCTTGGAATTATGAAGTTCGGATTTTGGAAAATTCTCCTCGGAATAGTAATAGTTCTAGCTCTAGTTGCCATAAATTATTACAACCCATTTGTTAAACAAACCAACGCTATAGACGGCCAATGGAAACAAGTAGAAGTTCAATACCAACGCCGTTTTGATCTCATTCCCAATTTAGTAGAGGCGACCAAAGGCTTAATGAAACAAGAACAACAGGTCTTTGGTGACCTAGCCGCCGCCCGGGCTAATTATTCCGGGGCCCAAACCGTAGATCAAAAAGCTTCTGCTGCCACCCAAGTTGAAGGCGCTCTAGGCAGATTACTAGCTATTTTTGAAAATTACCCCGTACTTAAAAGTGACCAGACGGTTCTTCGGCTTCAAGACGAGCTGGCCGGTACCGAAAATCGGGTAGCTACCGAGCGCCGCCGTTTCAATGAACTGGTGCAAACATACAATACATCAGTTTCGGTTTTTCCCAGTAATCTCATTGCCAAAGTCTTAGGTTTCTCTTCTAGGGCTTACTTCAATTCCACATCAGGTAGTGAGAATGCTCCGCAAATTAAGTTTTAGTCTCCTGTTCTTTCTCTTCCCTCTCAGCGTTCTAGCCGCTTCTCTTCCATCACCCATAGGCCATATTAACGATTTCGCTAATGTCTTAACCCCAGATCAAAAAAATATTTTAGAGACTAATCTCAAAGATTACGAAACCAAAACCTCGAACGAAATTGCTGTCTTAATAGTTAAATCTCTTGATGACCAAAACATCGACGATTTCGGTATTAAGGCCTTTGAAGAATGGCAGGTCGGCAAAAAAGACAAAGACAATGGAGTCTTGTTAACAATTGCCGTTGATGACCGGAAAATGCGCATCGATGTAGGCTATGGATTAGAGGGTCAGCTGACCGATTCCAAGTCTGGAGACATTATCAGAAATGTTATTTCCCCGGAATTTAAAAAAGGGGATTACAATACTGGAATCACTTCCGGTATATTAGCCATCCAGCAAACCATCGCCGGCACATACTCTCCAACCGCGTCTTCCTCCGGTAAATCTAACTTCAGCGACTTTTTCTTTGGCATCATAATTCTCTGGGTATTAGGATCATTCTTGGTATATCTTTCTTCTTTTCTGGCCCGCAGTAAAAGCTTCTGGGCCGGAGGAGTCATCGGAGTCGTTATCGGTATTATTGTCAGCTCCATCATCGCGGCGGTTGTTTTAGGTCTCCTGGGTCTGCTTCTGGACTGGTTGCTGTCTAGAAATTATCAGAAGCTCAAAGCCTCTGGTAAGAAAACTACCTGGTGGGATTCCGGTGGAGGATTTTTTATAGGAGGTGGGTCCGGTGGAGGAGGGGGTTTTGGCGGCTTTGGCGGCGGCTCCTCCGGCGGCGGCGGCTCCTCCGGTAGCTGGTAATCAAGATCTACTTGGTCTGGAGGGTGTAGTCGCGTAGGTATACCATCTTTATACTTGGAGACATTTTGTTTACTAGTTTTTGATCGCTGGTAATCAGGGGGGTGTCGTCTATTTTGGCTAACGTGATATAAGCACTATCATAAGCAGAAATCCCAAATTTTATAGCGTTTTCCAGACATTCAATCAACACTTCTTCCATGGGGACAGTTTCCGGTTTTGATTTAAGAAGAAGGCCAAGTAATGATTTAGACTTCGCGGATGAAATTCTGGATCTTAAAGCGGCGCTTTTAATGCCATTTGCTATTTCATAAAACCACAGTGTCGGAGCAAGTAAATTTATTTTTCCCAACAAGTATTGTTTTTGTAACTGTATAGCTTGATCCGAAAAGATTTCGTCATTAAACACCCATTTTAAACACGTAGAAGCATCGATAACATAAGTGGGTTTAAGCATGGCTAAATCCGGCGGCCGTCTGCAACCAGTTGCAAGGTAGGAACGTTTATTTTTACCCGTGACTTAATCATAAGACGGAATAAATCCATTCTTTTATTGCCAACGGAAGACGCTTGCGCTTTGTATATCCTGACAGAGTCTCTGATTAATTGGGAAATGGGCCTTTTTTCTAAAAATGCCAGTGTTCTTAATTGCTGATATTCATCAGCGGGAAATCTTATATTGGTAGCTACTGTCTGCATGGTACCATGGTACCATGCAACTAAGTTCATGTCAAGCTAGAACGGCAAATCGTCTTCGGGTTTCCATCGCCAATTCCCATTTTCATCAAAACCCCAAGAACTACTTAATCTCTTAGTCTTCTTAATCACCTGGTTAACTTCGAGCAACCCTTCCGGAATATCTGCTAAGAATCTAGACACTGGATTATTGTTTCTCGTCCCAAAATACAGTCTTCTCCTGGCATACGTTAAATGCAACTTATCCATTGCCCTAGTCATTCCTACATAAGCCAATCTTCTTTCTTCCTCCATTTGTTCGGAGTCCATCAAGGCCCGGGAGTGGGGGAATAACCCTTCTTCCATGCCCACCAAAAAAACGTTTTTAAATTCTAACCCCTTGGCAGCGTGTAAAGTCATAAGAGTTACTGCTCCTTGGCCTTCCGTAGCCCGTCGACGGGCGGAGGAGGCCCGTTCAGTCAGGGCAATATTTTCTAAAAACTCTGGTAGTTTAGGAAACTCCATGGCCACACTCCGCAGTTCCTTAATATTTTCCAGCCTGGCCAAATCTTCCTCCTCGTCTGGATTAAATAATTCAATATATCCCGTCGATTTCAACACGCTGTCCAAAATTTCAATAGTTTTACCACCCATTGCTTCAAGTTTTCCTAATCTAGTTTTTCCGATTTTTTCAGCCCGTTTTCTTGCTACATCATCTTCCGGATTCATTATCAATCTCAAATAACACACCACATCTTTAATTTCTTTTCTTTCGTAAAATCTTGTTCCACCCACCAATACATAAGGAATACCAGCATGCAAAAAAGCTTCTTCAAAAACTCTTGACTGGGCATTGGTCCGATACAGCACTGCGTAATCAGAATAATCTCCTTTAAGTTGAGAGATAACGTAAATTGCTTCATCTGATTCAGACCCAGCCTCATAAACAGAAATTTTTGCTCCTCCAGATTTATCAGTCCACAACTTCAAAATCGGGTGATTCTTATTTTTTGATATCACTTTATTTGCTGCATCCAAGATAGTTTGTGTGGATCTATAGTTTTGTTCCAGATTAATAATTGTTAAATCAGGAAAATCTTGTTTTAAAAGTTGCAGATTTCGATAATCAGCTCCCCGCCAGGAATAAATTGCCTGGCTGGCGTCTCCTACCACCGTTAAATTTCTGTATTTTTTCGCCAGCAATTTTGTAATCTCATATTGAGCTTTATTTGTATCTTGGTATTCGTCTACCAGAACATACTTCCACCTCAAATCTGGTTCTTCTCTCAGAAATTTTACAGCTTCTACTAACAAATCATCAAAATCCAGAGCTTTATATTTTTTCAGAAGCTGCTGGTATGCCATGTATATCCGCACCACCATTTTTTGAAAGTCCCCTCGTGCATAGTCTGCATATTCTCCTGGTCCTATTAATTCATTTTTTGCTCCCGAAATTGTATGTAGCACCGAAGAGGGTTTGACCACTTTTGCATCTACTCCCACAGCAGACATCGCCTGTTTAATGGTATCTATTTGATCGGCTTCATCAAAGATCACAAAATCTGGATTATTTTTTCGCAGCAACCTGGCACAAAAGCTATGGAAAGTCCCTCCGGTGGGTTTAGTTCCGGAAATTCTCCGCAGCATCTCTTCAGAGGCCTTATTGGTAAACGTCAGCAGAATTATCTCTTCAGGGGCCACCCCTTGGGAGATCAAATAAGCCACTCTTTGAGTCAACACTCGGGTTTTTCCGCTTCCCGCTCCAGCCAAAATAAGCAGTGGTCCATTGCCAAATGTAACCGCTTCTTGTTGGGCCGGGTTCAAATCAGCTAAAATGCTCATGCTATGGCATTGTATCAAAGGTTCAAACGCCAAATCTTATCAAAAGTCGTTTTCGTCCGTATCGTTCTTGTCTGCTTATCACTTGGACTCTTTACAATTCTCTATCTCCTGGCCATCAAGCCCCTTAGTAGATTAACCGCTTCGTTACCAAATCACACCGGGCGCACCAACTTTCTTCTTCTAGGAGTATCTGGAGGAGATCGTGAAGGTAAAGATCTAACCGATACGATAATTTTTGCCTCGTTAGATATCCGCACTGGAGATACTGTTCTTATATCTATTCCCAGGGATCTCTGGATTCCCTCCCTGCGGGCCAAAATTAACACGGCATATCATTACGGAGAAGAACGCCAGCCAGGAATCGGTGGATTTCTCCTCGCCAAATCTTCACTTACCGAAGCCATTGGTCAGCCGGTCGATTTTGTGGTTTTAATTGATTTTTCTGGCTTTGCCAAAGCCATAGATGTCATTGGTGGACTGGATATCCAAGTCGACACTTCCTTTATAGACTCCAAATTTCCCATTCCCGGGAAAGAAACCGACCCTTGTGAACCCTGCCGTTATGAAACCATCAGTTTTACCAAAGGCCTACAACATATGGATGGTGCAACCGCCCTTAAATTTGTTCGCTCCCGTCAGGCCGAAGGTGACGAAGGCACTGATTTCGCCAGATCTAAACGCCAGGAAAAATTAATTTCGGCCTTTAAACAAAAAATTCTTTCCTCACCCACCAAAATTTTTCAGCTAAAACGTATTTTTTCCCAAATAGTCATTACCGATATTTCCTCAAATTTATATTTTCCTCTTTTTAAACTCGGGCTTAAGGCGGTCCGCCAACCCCTGCGGTCATTCAGCCTTTCTGAACCTCTCCTGTCCCACCCCCCCATCTCTGCCGTCCAGGATTATCAGTGGGTTCTTCTCACAAATCCAAATGTAGCCAAGTACGTTGAATCACTTCTGCATCCATGATTCTCTCCTTCATTCTCTTTGCAGGCTGGACATTTGCCGGTAGAAAAATGCTTCAGACCTTTTCTTTTAAGTGGCCATTTTTAATTGAATTATCGGCTGGTTTTTTGTTAGGGAATTTATTTATTGTTTATGCAATTCTTCTTCTCGGATTTTTCTTCCCCCATTCTTTAATTGTTTATATTCTTACCGGAATTTCCGGCCTTTGGTGTCTTCTCTTTTTCCCTCGCCACATCAAAATAGACAAGTTTTGGATACTGGTTTTTATTTTTTCAGCTCTATTTTTTGGAATATTATATTCCTCTATTTGGCAAACCAAACAAGGTGGTATTACTTTAAGAATGCGTGGGGTCTGGGGCGATTGGGGCCATCATATTGGACTGCCTCTCTATTACAAATCCATAAACAGAACAGTTTTAGAAAATCCCTTTATCTCCGGTCAAAAATTTACTTACTCTTTCTTAAACGCCTATATCCCCGAAGCCATGCTCCAACTGGGATCACCCCTACGCGACAGCATTATTTTTCCAGGCATTATTTGGAGTATTGCTCTAACTTTGCTTTTAGTGTTTTTTGGCAAAGAAATCGGTCTCAAAAAATTATCCTGGGTGGCGCCATTTCTGTTTTTTCTGAGTGGAAATCTCGGTTTTATCTATTTTTTCAAAGACCACCTAGTTTTTCCTTTACTTCGTGAATATGGTCACTTTTGGGAAAACAATTTTCACTTCGGAAATATTTTAGACTTTTTCTTTGTTTCCCAAAGATCGTTTCTTTTTGGTTTCGGATTCGGTTTAATAATTCTACTTTCAGTTTTAAAGTCTGAAAGAAAATCCTCCTATTTGTTTGCCGGCATTCTCTTTGGATTATTGCCCCTAATTCACATGCACAGCTTTATTTCTTTAGGGTTAATGCTTGCTGTCTACACCATAATTAAATTCAAAAATTGGCGCTCTTGGCTCTGGTTTTGGTTCCCTGCTGCAATCCTCTTCCTGCCAGTTCTCAATTGGCTGACCATTTCTACAGCCGGAAAATTTCTGTCAGTCAAATTAGGCTGGTTGGCCGGAACCGAAAACTGGGTTTGGTTTTGGATCAAAAACACCCCCATTATGATTTCCGGGCTTTTGGGAACTTGGTTTATTCCTGCTTGGGCTCCATTTATAGTTGCCAACCTTATTCAGCTTCAACCCAATCTAGCAGACAACAACAAATTATTTGTTTGGTGGTATCTTTTGGCTGGAGTTTATCCCACACTCTTATTCTTGGAAAAAGTAAACAAAAAAATTATTTCTCTGGTTTTAATATTTGTGGTTACTTTCTCTGGAATATTACAGCTGATCTGGGTTTTTCAAAACAAGTGGGAGTTTGTCAATCCCGAGGAACTCAAGTTAGCTGAATTTGCTAAAAACTCATGTCCTCAAAGCCGATGGCTTACTTCTGACCGTCACAACCATCCCGTCTTCACTTTCGCTGGCCGCCCCCCAGTTATGGGGTATCGGGGCTGGCTCTGGACCTGGGGAGTAAACTATACCCAAGTAGAAACAGACGTCAGGTTCATGTATCAGTTTCCAGACCAAAACCGTTATCTTTTTCAAAAACATCAGGTTTCATATGCAGTCATTGGCCCAGCAGAAATAGGCGAATATCACCCAGACATTCTTAAGTGGCAAGAAGTCTTTCCCTTGGTTTACAATTCTGAGAAATATTTAGTTTTTGCTGTTTCTCCATGCCAATAATATTGTTTCTTGCTCTTATTTTTACCCGTTTGGTTAATCTATCAACTCCTCCTGGTCACTATTTTGACGAGGTGTATCACGCTTTTACCGCCCAAGAAATGGCCAAGGGTAATATTGCTGCTTGGGAATGGTGGCACCAAGCCCCGGCCGGGTTTGCCTACGAATGGACCCACCCTCCGCTCGCCAAGCTCGCCATGGTTACCGGGTTAAAAATAGTGGGGAATTCTCCCTTAGGCTGGCGGCTTCCTGGTGCTCTCTTAGGAATCTTTGCAGGAATTTTTTTGTATGCCTCTGTCTACAAACTCTCCCACAGCAAAAAAGTCGCTCTCCTCACTCTATTTTTGTATACCTTTGATGGTCTACCCCTGGTCATGTCCAGAATTGGTATGAACGATATTTATTTGGTCTTTTTCCTAATTTCTAGTTTCTATTACCTAGTTTCTAAACGTCCCCTTATGGCGTCTATTATGTACGGGCTTGCGCTGGCTTCTAAATGGTCCGCCATATATTTCCTTCCTATCTTCATATATTTTATTTGGAAAACCCCTCTTTATCTTTTTCTCCCGCTACTCATATACCTGGCCACCTACTTGCCATTTTTACTTACCCACTCTTGGGACAAGTTTATTGAGCTGCAAAAACAAATGTGGTGGTATCACACTGGTCTTAAAGCCACCCATAGTTATTCTTCGCCCGCTATTACCTGGCCCATGATGTATCGCCCTGTTTGGGCGCATGTAAAATATTTATCAGCTCAAACTGCCAATATATACATTCAAGGCAACCCCCTGATTTGGTGGTTTGGCCTGGTAGCAGTAGGATATCAAACTTTAAAAAAGAATCTGGCTGCAGTCGGATATTGGATATTTCTTGCCCCTTGGATTTTTAGTCCCCGGATCATGTTTTTATATCACTACCAGCCGTCTTTAGTTTTCTTGTATATTCTCCTGGCTCAATCAACCCCCAAGAAACTCATCTACATCTCCTGCACTCTGTATTTTATATCCTTTCTTTTCTTCTCTCCCCGTTATTTCGGTATCCCCGTTCCCAATCAGTTTCTAAACTATTTCCTCTGGCTTCCATCTTGGAGATAGAATTCTTGAAATTAGAAGTTAGACGTTAGATTTTGAAGATGGATTTTTTGATGTTTTGAAAACCTGCCAATTATTTTTAAGATTTGTTAATTTTCCTCCTAATCTTTCATATCTATCAATGAAATCCTCGTGTTTGGTATATCTCTTGTGAATTGCTAGTAAAAGATGATTAATCATTTCGTTGGCCTCGGCTGTTGCGTCACGTAAAAACTTTTGAAACTCTTTAATCGACTCCCTTTTTGACCAGCCCTCTGCAATTAATGCGGGAATAGCTCGACAAGATCTCCTTGTTTGGTCAATAAGCAAGTACTGTTCCTGTCTAGGATAGTTTTTTAATTCGTCTTCAACCTCAATCTGAAGTTGGAAACTCTCTTGATAGACTTCCAAATCCCGAAAGCTTTTAATCACACCAATAGTTTATCAAAATATCAAAACTTCTAACATCAAGGTCCAATTTCTAACCTCCAACTTCAAAAAATCTATCTCAAAAGGCCAGCATCAATACTCCACCCGCAACCAGAAGCACTAAACCTACCAGAGAAATAGTCCACGTTCCCGCTACACTTCCGGCCTGCTCCAGAGTAACTGGTGTCGAGGCCGGGGTAGGAAGTCCGGGTGTTGGAGTTGGGGTAAAAGTTGGAGTTGGGGTTGGAGTCGGTGTTGAAGAACCGGTTGGTGTGGGCGTGGGTGTGGGTGTGGGTGTTGGAGTTGGGGTTGGAGTCGGTGTCGATGATAGATCGAAAGTTTCTAAGCACGCCGCACCTTCAGCGGCCTTACCGGGAGTTCCTACGTTAGGAGCAACCGGCTCTCGTCCTTTTTGATACAACAGTACTGCTGAAATGACAGATACCACCGCCAGCACCACTGTTACAACCACAACCATCACCGGATTTACTTTAGGCATCTTCGGCAAACTCATGCCGGACTTTGGTTTAATGACATTTATTTTAGGTTGGTCCATATTATGGGAAAATAGGTGTTGCAGATATTGAATAACTTGTAGCAGCAATAGTTATGGGAGGAGAATCGGCCTGCCACAGCGCGCCTACCAATTGCAGACTGGTTCCAGCATAAACCTGAGCTACTCCTCCAGCATTAACCGTAAATCTAATATTAGATATAGTAGTATTGTTGGCGCTGGCAAATCCCCTAAACACCACTTGATCCCCAACTTGAATCTGGTTTCTAGTGATCACCACTCCATTTCTCAAAATATCAATTCTCTGACACGCCGAACTCGGCCCCGGTGGGGGTGTCGGAGTGGGCGTGGGCGTTGGTGTCGGAGTTGGACCACTTGTTTCGCACCTCGTTCCCCAACACACAGTATTACCTCCCCGAGGCGTGCAAGACAATTCCCCCAAACATCCATTTCTTAGTCTGGTGTCGCTCGTGCTACAGGTTCCTCCACAATCAATCATCTGCTGCTGTGTCGCGCACGTCCCACCGTAGGCCTCTTTAAATACTTCAAAAACCGGAGCTCCAGTCGTAATCCGGTCTTTGTAACAAGCAATATCAATCTGCACCGTTTTTCCGCACGGCACAGGATCCAAAGTTAATGTTTGTGGATTCTGCCTAACAGGGTCGGGATTTGACTGACACCCGCTCTTATTGGCGTTCAAGTCTCCGGCACAAGTATATCTGAATCCTATACAAAACGCAGGCACCACGGCTGACCCGTCTTCCAAATCATTCTTGACAGCTTCTGCGCATGTTTTATTATCATTAACACACTTATCCTTACTGGTACAATTTGGATCATTTTTGTCAATACACCCCGCCCCAATTTGAGTTGCTCCTTCACCACTGGTCAGAGGCGGGCCGCATTTATCATCTCCCTGAACAGACGGAACCTGTAAATTGCCATCACATTTACCCCCAGCACATGGATACTGACCCGTTCCGCCACAACCTAAATCTGCTTCTGGACTGCCCGCTCCACCCCCACCCGGGCAACTTACCAATCCCCACTGTCCAGGACCGACACACTTATACGAACAACCACTGTCGGCATTAATCTGCGGCCGGCTGTCTCCTGCAGGAATACATTCGGCACCATTAAAACATCCCCCAGCTGCTTTGCAATCGTCATCAGCCTGTGCCGCTTTCTTTTCCAGGTTTACTTTATTTTGTAGATTTGAAACTATTCCTGTTCCTACAAAAACTCCTACCACAAGAACAAGAATTGCTCCGATGGCCCCGACCAAGACCCCCTTACCCCATTTTGGTTTTGGCTTAGTTTCCACAACTGTCGGCACTGCAGGAGTCTCTTTTGGTTCTTCAACTACAAGTGGGGGAGTGGGAGTAACAGTTGCTGTGGGTGGAGGAACTGGGACTCCCACCCCCGCATCTTCTGTCGACGGCATCGGTCCGGGAGTTGTTGGATTTTGATTAGTAGGATCCATTAGGCTTTTCTATACGCAAACGCGCCGGTTAATACCAGCCCACTTCCTAGTATGAGCAAAAGTAGGGTTGGGGTCAAGTTCCCGGATTGAGGGGTACCCGATTCCGTAGATGGATATGCCACTCTTGGAGTAGGCTTAGGTGTAGGTGTGGGTTTCAATGTGGCCGCAGGAGTAGCTATTTTTGCCGGAGCATTTGAAACTCCAGCTGCCTCCACCACAAAGCTTTTTTGTACAGTTTTCTTTACTCCATTCACCAACGCCGTAATAGTTATGGTATGTGTTCCTGGTTCTAGCCCAGCGGGAACGCTGTAAGACCAGTCTCCATTTTCGTCTGCAGTTACAGTTTGAGTAATCTGTGTGGTTGAATGGATTACAATTGTCACTTCCGCTCCGGCCGGTGCCTTCCCCATAATTTCAGGCTGCGTTGAATTAACTCTTTCTCCTGATTTTGGAGTCAGAATTACCAATGCCGGCCCAGAAAGCTTGGATTCCGTGGATGGAGTGGGGGTTGGTTGCTGGGCGGCTAAATTTACAGTCTGTCCTAAAGTTATCTCCGGCACTGGTTTAGTATTTCCTGTTGTGGTAGTTACAGTTGCTGTTCCCAACGCCCCAGCTTGAACTAAAACGCCCACTTGTCCAGCTGACGCGTCATACGCGGCAAAACTTGTTAAATCAACTGTTCTTGCGGTTGATATAGGGATAACCCAAGAACCGCTGGATTTTGTGATGGCTGCTTGCGGCACGGTTCCTGGCATGGCCAAATAAACCAAGGCCCCATCTACCGGATCTCCGCTCGAAGTCACTATCTGTCCATAAGCTACATCAGCCCGCGGGGGATTTCTCAATGTTATCCCGGTTGTAACTTTATACAACTGACCTCCTTGATCATATAATCCCTTTCCAGACCCGATTCTAAATCCATAGTTGGTAGCGGCCTTCAATCCTCTGATGGTTACCAAATGAGTAAAGTAAATGCCGATCTCTCCTTTTTCTTGATCTCGATCATCAGATACTACCAGTTCCGGTTTTTCTCCTTCGCCATATTGAATATATCCAGAAGTAGATTTTGCGGTCGTCCATGAGACCACAAAACTTGTATCAGCCGTGTTAGTAACTTTAACTTCAGTGGGGGTTTCTTCTGGACTCGCTCCCACCAATGATCTTAAAGGGGCGTTTAACAAAAAAACTCCGGCAACCAACCCCCCGATAGTTACCAAAATCCCCAGAATGGTTGGAATTGTTAGCTCTCTTTTTTTCATGGTTGTCTTTTTTCTATCTTATCTAGTGTGATGGTATCCAAATTAGGATTAAGTTCCATCAGCTGTCTGGCCAGTACATCTGGTACTGGTTTAATAGCGTAGGCTCGATACACTTCGAACCCCAGCCATGACACCAACGTAATCAAAGTCATGGTCAACATTAACACAATATCACGGTCAGTTTTATTTTTCTTCATATGATTCTAATTTGCCTTTAACTACCATTGTTAAGTTTGTAGCAGAGACAATCTGAGCCGATTCAATTTTCATAAGTCTTCTCAGGCTTTCCACTCTATCCAAGAAACTTTTTAATTGAGAATAATTCCCTTGGACTGACAAAGAAAAATTCTGATAGTTTTCTAAGGATACTCCAATTAAAATCACTCCGCTCTCTTGAGCCAGTTCTTCCATTCTTTTTCCCCAAGCAGAAAATTCTTCTCCCACTGGAAGAGCTTGATTCAAAACGACCAATCTGGCTTCATTGGCAGACAATACTTGTTGAGCTTGAGATATTTGAGAAATTTTTACATCCAGTTTTTTCTCAATTTCAGCCTGCTGTGTAATGTCACCAGAAAGAGAAGCAATTGTAATCAGAGTTGGACGCAGTGCCGCCCAGATCAAAACAATAATCAACAATAAAGATAACACCAGATACAAACTTGCTTTTAATAGCGGCTGTTGCTGAACAGTTGCTAAGTATCTTCTGTATCGAGCCAGGCTGGTTTTGTAATCAAGTGGTGCCATATTAATTTCTTAATTTAAGACTAAACTTAATTTCCCCTTTATTATCAGCAGTTAGCCCTGTCAGTTCACTACTTACCAATCTATCTAAAAACACTGCCAATACCCGATCATTTTGTGCTGTTCCAGAAATTGCACTTCCTTTTGCGTCAATAACGATACTAGTCAAAGTCACTCCCGGAGGAACCTGTGATGTTACGGTATCGAGAAGTTCCCCAGCCGGTAGTGAAGTATCAATTACTCTTTTAGCCGCTGCCAGCTGATTTTGGGTCGTTCTAAATTTAGTCTCGGTATTTTGCAAAGCGGTCAATATTGATTTTTTTCCGGTTATCCGGTCTCCCAAATCAGAATAATCTTTGTCTAACTTAAATCTAGATAAAAAGGCTGCAATTACCACCAATTCAGTCAAAATTACAATATATCTTCCTGTAGACAGTGCCCATTTTAATATCTTTCCCCACACTGAAGCGTCAAGTTCGGTTTGTGGCAACAAATTCACCCCAAATTTGGCTCGGGCAGACATAAGAAATAGTATATCAATTCGAAGTTATTTTTTCCCAACCAAACGCGCCAGTCGGGACTTCAGCCTTGCCGCCGTATTTAAAGGCACAACATGCTTCCTGACCGCTTTATCCAATTCTTGAAACATTAAGGCCAAATTTTTTGGCGTGGGCTTTCTGCGCATTGTTGCCACAGCCTCCTTAAAAGCTCTCTTACTTCTCAAATTGACTTTGGTTTTCTTTTTGTCAGACCGCAGTTTTCTG
>JBBUDC010000066.1:5264-14403 GCA_038057495.1 Patescibacteria group bacterium | reverse complement strand
ACACAAAATATTTTAAGAAAACTAAAACTGGTCTCACTTTTCAAAATGGTTATCACCGCCGACGACAGTGCCTACCGCAAACCAAACCCAAAACTGTTCTTTATCACTCCAAAAATATATATTGGAGACGCAAAGAAAGACGAATTAATGGCCAAATATGCCAATATCCGTTTCATTCGGGTCAACAGAAACGACAACATTAACCAAATAATTAAATCCCTGCTAGAATAAATTATGACCACTTTACAAACACTTAAAGGATTTCGGGATTTTTTGCCCGTGGGGTTGACTTACATGGTAAATGTTGTTATCATTTACATACTAAAACCCCCCGCTTTAACGCAAGTTGAGGCGGGTGTTTTTTATTCGGAGAAATAAATGACTAAAGTTTTTGTAGCTATAGACGGGGGCAACGCCTACCGCAAGCTAAAGCAGCTTGGCATTAGTAAGCTGTCAGAGTTCAACTATGTAGCCTTCGCCGAATGGTTGGTCGGAAAGGACCAACTTGCCGACCTCTGCTACTACGTCGGCAGAATTCGGGAAGAACCAGGCAACCCCAAAAGCAAAGTACTCAAGGCAAACCAGGATCGGTTTCTAGCCAATCTGGCCAATCAAGGAGTATCAGTTAAGACAGGATATATTCTGAAATCAGATGGCGACTATACTGAAAAAGGAGTTGACGTACAAATTGCCGTAGACGTTTGCATGAAAGCTGTTCGAAACGACTACGGCCGCCTGATTCTGGTCAGTTCCGATACCGACTTAATTCCAGCCATAAAAGAGGTCAAAACCTTAGGGAAAAAGGTAGAATATGTAGGGTTCGAGGCGTCACCCAGCTTTGCTTTAATCCGGTTTTCTAACTCAAGGCGACTACTAAGAAAAGAGGACCTCGAACCCTTTATTAAAAAGGAGAAATCATGACCACGCCGCAAACATTAAAAGGTTTTAGAGATTTTTTACCAGCTGAAGCATTAAAGCGCCAGTGGTTAAAAGATCAAATTACCATGGTCTTCGAGAAATGGGGTTACGATCCTTTGGAAACCCCCACTCTTGAACCCCTAGGTCTTTTTGCTGGCCAAATCGGTGAAGACGAAAAACTCTTTTTCAAATTCAAAGACAATGGAGGACGCGACGTAGCCCTGAGATACGACCAAACCGTCCCAACTTGCCGCGTTGTAGGACAGTACACTAATCAATTACCCATGCCCTTCCGCCGCTATCAAATTCAATCGGCTTTTCGGGCAGAAAATACTCAAAAAGGCAGATATCGTGAATTCATCCAGTGTGATGCAGATATCTTCGGGGTCTCTTCCCCACTTGCTGATGCTGAAGTTATTGCTTTAGCCTTGGACATTTACAAAACTCTAGGATTCAAAAACGCCAAAGTCTTAATCAACGATCGATCTCTACTTTCTGATCTACCTTACGATGCCATTGTTGCTATCGACAAATTAAAGAAAATTGGTGAAGAGGGAGTAATTACTAATATGGTTTCTAAAGGAATATCTAAGCCCGATGCTAAAAGATATCTACAAAAAACCCAAGAGATTGGACCCAACGACACAATAAAAACAATTTTCGAATATCTTAGTCTTTGTGGGTTCGACGAAAGCTGGTATGCATTTGAACCAACTCTAGCCAGATCCTTCTCGTATTCTACCGGTCCAATTTGGGAAGTAATTATTTCAGATGTTGAAGGAGGCTCTGTTTTAGGGGGTGAAAGATTTGATAACCTGGTTGAAAAAATATCAGGTAAAAAAATTCCCGGCACTGGGTTTGGCTTAGGCTTCGACCGTACTCTCGAGGCTGCCCAAGAATTAGACTTGGTTCCAGATTTCAAAACCAAAACTCAAGTCTTAGTAACAATTTTCTCTCCAGAACTTTTAAATAATTCCATATCATTTTCTCAGTCTCTACGCGACCAAGGAATAGGCACTGAACTTTACCCTGACTCCTCTACCAAACTGGACAAACAACTTAAATATGCTTCCCAAAAAGGCATTCCGTATGTTGCCATCATCGGTCCCGAAGAAGCTGCCAAAGGCATCGTCACCTACAAAAACATGGCCACAGGCACCCAGTCCAATGACTTACCGCTCTAAAGCTTACTTACAACTTTTATTAGTCTCTGCCATCTGGGGATTTGCCGGGCCGGTTATTAAATTTACTCTCAGAGAACTTTCTCCTTTAGTTTTTCTTTTTTACCGGTTTGCCATTGCAGGCACTTTTGCCATTCTCACTCTACCGTTCTTCCGCATCAAAATCTCACCCAAAGTTCTGCTGTATTGTTTTCTTACCTCTACCGTTGGCTTGGGGCTTTTATTCTTAGGCTACAATCTCACCTCTTCCATCGAAGGAGCTTTAATTTCTACTATTGGTCCCCTGTTAACGGCTGCCGCTGGAGTCATGTATTTACATGAGCACATTACCCGTCGCGAAAAAACCGGCATTGCCATTGCCCTGGTTGGTACTCTATTAATTATTTTCGAGCCTCTTATAAACGGCCCACTTACATCAACCCTCTCTGGAAACCTCTTAGTCGCCGCTTCAGTATTAGTGGGTGTAGTTTTGGCCATCATGGCCAAAGTCCTACTGCGTGACCAAACCAATTCCTCTTTTGCCCTCACCCAGCTCTCTTTTGCCGTAGGTCTTTTAACTACTCTTCCCCTGGTGCTTCTTGTGTACTCTCCTGCAAATATTATGGATCAGATCCGCATCATTTCTTTCCCTACCCATTTGGGAGTTTGGTACATGGCTTTCCTCTCCGGAACCCTGACCTATTCTCTCTGGCACAAAGCTCAAAAAACCATCGAGGTAGGCGAAACCGCCCTGTTTGTCTACACATATCCTCTGTTTGCCGCCCCACTGTCTTTCTTGTGGCTTAGAGAATCAGTTACCCCCGTTTTCTGGATTGGAACTGGCATCACCGCCCTGGGGATTTTGATAGCCGAACTCAAGACCAGCCATCGCTAATATCATTTCATCTAATCGCCCTTCCGTAATCTTATCCAAATTGTGCCAACTTTTATTTAATCTGTGGTCCGTTACTCTATTTTGCGGAAAGTTATAAGTTCTTATTTTTTCCGATCTCATCGACCGTCCAATTGCCAAGCGTTGAGCACTAAGCACTGAGTCCTTCTTAGCTTGTTCTTTCTCCCACAACTCACCCCTTAAAAGTTCTAAAGCAATTTTTCTGTTTTGTTCCTGAAATCTTTCTTGCCGCGACTGCACCACAATTCCCGACGGTCTGTGAGTAAGTCGTACTGCTGTGGCCACCTTGTTTACGTTCTGACCACCATGTCCTCCGCCTCTGGTAAATTCCCACAACAAATCGTCTTCCCGGATTTCAATTTGCGACTCGGGAACTTCCGGCAACATCACAATTGAAGCCGTCGATGTATGAATTCTGCCCGCTTTTTCTGTTTCCGGGGTACGTTGCACCCGGTGTACACCCGTTTCCCACTTTAAAGCTTCATATACCCCCTTGCCTTTAATCTTTATCACTCCCTCATCAATCTCTTCCACTTTCCAATTTTTGATTTCGCAATATCTTCTGTACATGCGCAACAAATCCTCAGCCCAAATTTTGGCTTCATCTCCACCCACGCCTTGTCTTGCTTCCATAATTACAGCCTTAAAACTCTGTGTTTCAGGATTTTTGTCTACTTTCAATTTTTTCCATTCAAAATAGTCCACAATCTAAACTTTGGCTTTAACTTTCTCCAACATTTCCCGAATCGTCTTAGGCCGGGCGGCTTCAGCGGCTTCTTCTTCCTGTTTCTTCAATATCTTTTTCTGTTTCTTAGATACATGAGTTTTACCAGCAGCTTGCTGCATATTTTTCTGGAATCTTTCTACTCTCCCCATAGTGTCTACAAATCTCATTTCCCCGGTAAAGAAAGGGTGACACTTAGCACAAATTTCTACGTATATTTCGGGCTTGGTAGAACCAACCGTAAAAGTGTTTCCACACGCACAAGTTACCTTAGCTTCAGGATAGTAAGTAGGGTGTCCAGTTGTCTTCACAGCCTCAATTATACCAGCTCTATCTTACTAATTCTATCGCTTTCTCCAATTGCTTGTCATCTCCCTCAACTTTTGCATCGGGCTCGATACCTTTTTTATCTATCCATTCTCCGTTTGGTCTCAGCCATTTGGCCACAGTAATGTGAATTCCTGCCCCATTGTCGAAGTCCTCCGGCTGCTGCACACTGCCTTTACCGAAAGTCTTTACTCCTACTATTTTGGCCCGGTTATGGTCTCTTAGCGCCCCGGCCAAGATTTCTGCCGCAGAAGCGCTCCCCTCGTTTACCACAACTACTAACGGGGTTTTCAAAAGCCGGCCGATTCTGCTTACCTTGTTATCAAATTTGCTCCCGTCTCCATATTGTTGAGAGACTACCAATTTTCCCGCCGGCAAAAACTCTCCCGCAATCCACACTGCACCATCCAAATAACCTCCAGGGTTAAATCTCAAATCCAAAACGATTCTTTTAACGTTATTAGACACTATCTGATCTACTGCCGCTGTCCATTCCTCCTGAGTTCTGTCTCCAAATTTATTCAGTTTCAAAATAGCCACCCCATCTTTTATCTCCACCGTGGCACTTTTTACCACAATCGTCTCCCTTTGCAATTTTATGACAATTGGTTTTTCTTCCCCCTCCCGTCCCAGTGTTAATTCCACCTCTGTGCCTTTCTTACCCCGGATGATACTTACAGCCTCTGGTAATGTCATCCCTGTGGTGTCCTTATCAATTTTTTTCTCGGTATCTTTAATATGCAAAATAGCATCTCCAGCTTTTACTCCCGCTTTATCAGCCGGGGTTCCAGGGATAGGAGTCACCACCGACAGCACTTTATCCTTAAACCCAAGTTGAATTCCGACTCCCTCAAAAGCCCCGTTTAAATCATCTTTGGCGTCTTTGTTTTGTTGGGGCGGCAGGTACACAGTGTAAGGGTCATCCAGACTACCCACCATCCCGGAAATTGCCCCATCAATCATTTTTTGCGGGTCTAAGGCTTTTTTATCGACATACTGCTCATTTAGTTTGTCCCATACCTGCCAAAACAAGGCGAAATCAGCATTTATCTTTCTTGGAGTTTCCCGGTTATATAAAACCGCCGGTTTGTAATTTACAAACGACCATTTCAGTTTCCCTTCTCCGGTTAAAAAGCCTCCGTAAGCCGCCAGCACCAAAAGTACAATTATCCAAAAGTTTTTGCGCATTAGAAGAGTCTACTATAATCCGGCTACAAACGGCAAGAGGGCCATGTGTCTGGCCTGCTTAAGCGACTTTGCCAGCCTTCTTTGATGTTTAGAACAAATTCCCGTTCTTTCATGTCCCAAGATCCGGCCTCTTTCGGAAAGATATTTAGACAAAGTCGCTACGTCCTTAAAATCCGGCTCTATTTTTGCTTCACAGAAACCGCATTTTTTATTCGATTTATAGATGATTTTTTTCTTGCGCATCATATGTAAAATATATTTTCAATTAAAAGGGAATATCTTCAGAAGGCACGTCAGCTACTGGAGCCGCCTCAGCGGCTTGAGGTTCTGCTTCCTGACCCGGTTCCTGCTCCCCCTGTCTCTTAGAATCCAGTATTATCATGTCTTCGATAACAATTTCTGTGGCTTGTCTGGATTGACCATCTTGGCCGGTCCATTGTCTGGTTTGCAGTCTGCCTTCTACGTAGATCCTTCTTCCCTTAAACAACAGCTGCGAACACAGTTCTGCCAGTTTGTTCCAGGCTACAATGCGGTGAAATTCAGTCTCTTCTCTTTTTTCTCCCGAATCAGTCACCCAAGTTCTGTTAGTAGCAATTCCAAATGTACATACCGCAGTTCCCTGGGGAGTGTATCTCATCTCCGGATCCCGGGTCATGTTCCCTATCAACTGGACTTTATTTAAAGATCTGGCTGACATTTACTTATCCATCCTTAACAATAAGTGTCTAATCACTTCACGGTCAACGGTTAACTTCTTTTCCAATTGTACTACACCCTCACTTGGTAGTTCAATAATCCAATTCAGAAAATGTGCCTCATGAATTTTCTCGATCGGGTATGCCAACTGTTTCTTGCCCATCTCCGTAAATTTGCCCAATTTTCCACCCAATGCTTTAATAATTTTTTCCATCTTTTCTTCCACGCCAGTCACAGCTTTTACCAGCATCGTCAATTCATATTTCTGCATATGTACAGCCATTTTATCAAACTCCCACCTTAAATTCCACCACATCCCCTTCAGCCATAATGTATTCCTTGCCTTCCATGCGCACTTTCCCAGTCTCCCGGGCTTTGACCCACCCACCCAAGGCCACAAAATCTTCCCAGTAAATTACATCAGCTTTAATAAAGTTTTTAGCAAAATCTTGATGGATTACAGCGCTTGCCATGAGCGCGGTGGAACCGCGTCGAATGGTCCAGGCCCGGGCTTCAATCTCACCGGCAGTTAAAAACGACTGTAATTCCAAAATCTCATACGCTTTTTTAATAAGTTTTTCTAAGCCAGATTCAGAAATCCCCAAATCCTTAATTTCGTCTCCAAGTTCACTTTCTAGTTTAGCAGACAACACAATCACCGGTAACTCACCCTCTCGATCCCCCTCTCTTAATTTAAGAGAGGGGGAAGCACCAGGGGGTGAGTTATATTTATCCTCGTCTGTATTTAATACGATAATTACTGGTTTGCAGGTTAGTAAATTCATTTGTTTAACCACCAGCATTTCCTCATCTGTAAAACTCATGTTTCGAACCGGAATGGCTTTTTGTAATCTCTCGGCAATTTTTTTGGCCAGTGGTTCTTTGCTTTTTTCTACCGTTTGCAAATCAGCCAATATTAATTCTGTTTCCAATACTTCAGCGTCTGATTTGGGATTTTCTGACCCAGCCCGGATTACATTCTCATCCGAAAAATCCCTAAGTACCATGGCAATGGCGTCAACTTCCCGGATATGTGCCAAGAATTTGTTTCCCAATCCTTCACCCTCGCTGGCTCCCTTGACCAAACCCGCTATATCCACAAACTTCACCGTCGCCGGCACAATTTTAGTAGTCTTTACCACGTCTGCCAGAATGGCCAGACGTGGATCGGGAACCGGCACTACTCCCACATTTGGTTCAATTGTGGCAAAAGGGTAATTGGCCGCCAAGGCTTGCTGTTTCTTCAACAACGCATTAAACAACGTGCTTTTCCCCACATTTGGCAACCCAATAATTCCTACTGAAAGTCCCATACCCGCAAATTATACGTTATTCAGCCCCAACCGTAATTACCACATCGTAATCGGAAGATGAATCAAGCGTTCCGATTGTGTCAGCTAGTGTATAGTTTGTCTCCAGATCTTTCTTGATCATTTCCGAAGCCGAACTCTTGGCTTCTCTAAGCTCAATCTCTGTTTGCGCAAAATCTCCGTCAGCATTTCCAGCCGCCACATCTACATATCCCAAACCCTCTAAAAATGTTTTGGCCTTGGCAGCTGCTCCAGCCACTCCTGAACCATTAAGTACCTGCACTTTTAAATCAGATCTCTTTATTTCACTTACTGGCGTCGCCGAAGGTATCGGCGAAGCCATTTCCTTCTGAACGCTGACCTGCCTGCCGGCAGGCAGGGCTTTGATCAAATACATCACTACTGCTCCTACCAGAAGACCCAAGACAAAAGCCACCAAAAGCATCCACCAGCTTCCCTCTTTCTTAGCAGGCTCACTACTTGTCACTATAGGAGACGGTGCCGCCACCACTGGTTCAGGTTCAACTACCACTTCTGGTGCAGTCACCACAGGCTCGGCAGATACCGCCTCCGTTGGCATTTCCGTGATTACTTCTTCCTCTACAATCTTTTTCTTCACAGGCATTACATCTAGAATAGAGAATCAACTTCAAAATGTCAATGGATTGCTTCCCATCTCCCCCAAATTCCAGTAGATAGTTTGTCGTCAATTACATGTTCTCCATACTCCACATGGCCACCTAAATTCATATCCACCAATAAGTTCTTTAATGTAAGTGCAGACGAACTTACCGCATAGGCATTAATGATTACAAATTTGGCGTTTTCTGATAGTAATTGCTTGCAGGCAGTCATTAATCTGGGCAACGATTTATTAAACTGCCAGGTTTCTCCTTCTGGTCCATGCCCAAACGCAGGAGGGTCCAAAATAATACCATCATATTTATTTCCCCGTCTTACTTCCCTCTCTACAAACTTTATGGCATCCTCCAAAATCCACCTGATTGGTTTATCTGATAACGCTGATCGCTGCTGATTCAGCTTAGCCCATGTTATTGTCGGTTTCGATCCATCCACATGGGTTACTTTTGCACCAGCTTTAGCAGCTACCAGACTCGCCACCCCCGTGTAACCAAACAAATTCAAAATATTTAACCCACCAGACTTCTGGCTAATCCATCTCCATTGCTCCTCTTGTTCCGGAAATATTCCCGTGTGCTTAAAAGGCGTTAATCTCAACTCTACTGTTAGTCCCAACACTTCAATATCCCATTCCCGGGGCATGTCAACAACCTTCCACTCTCCATCAAAGACTGCGTTGGCCTTCCCCCACTCTTCTGCTGTCAGAGTTTTTTTCCAGATAATCTGCGGGTCTGGTCTGCGCAAAATATATTTTCCAAACTGTTCTAATCTTTCCCCGTCTCCTGTGTCTAGTAATTTAAAAAACATCCTGGCATAATTTTACCATGGAAACTCTACAATTATTTTTGCCCGGAGGTAGAAATTATTTTCACCACTGCTTTATCCCGTAAACTGGATACCAACGCTGTTACTCTTTCTTGTAAAACTGCCGAATCAGAAGACGGCTCTACCAATTTTTCCAGTGCCAGCTGAATTTTAATCTGGCCTTTCAGTTGCACTTCGGTCATGCCTTGGATTGCCAAAGCCTGATCAAAACTTTCTTGTGATCCAATTTGAGTTTTGATCTCTTCCATCTTTTTAGCCACTTCCTCATCAGAAACCTTTACCCTCTTAGCAGACAGCTCCTGAGTGATTAATTTATCGACTACCAGATTTTCCAAAGCTTCCTGTCCCACTCTTTTGTACATCAGTTGATTTAACTCAAACCGGGTAATGGGGTAATTGTTAACCAATGCCACTACTGGCCAAGAGTCAGTTTTGT
>JBBUDC010000066.1:0-5254 GCA_038057495.1 Patescibacteria group bacterium | reverse complement strand
GTTTTGTACCAAATCAAAACTACCAGAAGCGCCAAGGCTGCAATTTTTTGTTTTGTCCCCCACCACTCTTCCACCTCTTGGCTCTTTACCATTTTAATTACTTTTATTTTTCTCTTGACTGCCATGCTCGCGCAACAATACCACTGCCTCCGCCAGGCTGTCAACTACTAGTTCTCAGCCGTTATTCTTAATCTGCCGGAATTAAAAACAGTTTGTTCTGCGGTTTGGGACTTAATTTGTACCCGGATGAGATTCCTGCCCTGCCAAAAACTTACCATCCCCGATTCAATCACTGTATCTACACCGCTCCTGGTACTTACTTCGCTTCCCTGTACCCCAATTCCATGTGTTACATCAAGCAATCTTGCGTATGCCAACCCGCTACCATTAAACAGCTTCATGTTGACTTCAAAATACACACTTACGAGTCCCGGATAGTCCTCTGGACTAAAATAAAACTCACTCCCGGCCACATTTGTCCAATCGGTATTAGTTGTACTCCCGCTTCCAGGAATTGTTACATAGCTGGTTGTTCTGGTCTTCGTCTTGGGAGCCGTTTGATACACAATTTTAGTTACTGGTGTCGGACCTGGGGTTGGTTTTTCCACCACTGTCTTGCTATCTATATAAGCCTTACATTCCTGTCCGCAAGTGTCTATATATTGAGTTTGCACTACTGGCTCACTGGCCACAGGTGGTTTTCTTTGCCACAAATACACCACTCCCGCATTAATGGCTAACGCATCAAAAATTACCAACACTACAAGTAAAATTTTAATTTCTTTTGACATTGATTACTGGTCCCGTAGAACTATCTTTAACTATAAAGCCTAATTTTTCAATTTGCATTCTCACCCCATCGGCTTCTACAAACTTACCGCTCTTCCGCAAACCCTCCCTTTCATTTGCAAGTCTAGTCACTTCTTCTGGAATTACTGCTCCTTCTTGAGCATTCAAAAGTCCCAGTCCCAAAATTTGATCCCAATCCAAAAGTAATTCCGTCTTGTCCATATCCGGAATATTGCTTTTGACCATTTCCCAAACCACCGCCAACCCTTGAGGAAAATTCAAATCATTATTCACAACTTCCAAAAATCTTTCCCTGTATTGATCAATTTTCTTCAGTTTTTCCTTACTCAAGTTTTTGCGGGTTGCGAGTTGCGGGCTGCGGGCTATGCGTACAAACTGGCATAGTTTGTCGTAAGCACTCTGGGCCGCTGCCAAACTACTCCAGGTGAAATTTAAAGGTGTCCGGTAATGGGCCGTCAGATACAAATATCGCAGTGCCATCGCATCAAACCCTTTCTCCACCACCTCTTCCACTCTGTACATATTACCCAAACTCTTACTCATCTTCTGACCATCTACCATCAAAAATGCAGAATGCATCCAATACTTCACAAAAGGTTTACCTGTCGCAGCTTCGCTCTGTGCTATCTCGTTTGTATGATGCACCGGAATGTGATCTTCCCCGCCAGTATGAATGTCAAAAGTCTCTCCCAAATATTTCATACTCATTGCCGAACATTCAATATGCCAGCCCGGAAATCCCGCCCCCCACGGACTATCCCACTTCATAACATGCTTCTCAAAACGGCCAAACAATTTAAACCACAAAGCAAAATCTACCGGGTTCTTTTTGTGACTCCCAGTCTGCACCTCTTGTCTGGCCGCCACCAATTTATCTGTCAACCTCTGCCCGCTTAACTCGCCATATCTGGGAAACTTGGCCACATCAAAATATACTGCCTCAGCAGTATCATATGCAAAGCCTTTGTCTACAAGCTTTTTAATTAACTCTATTTGCTCCGGAATATGATCGGTAGCCCGACACACCACATCCGGCCGCAAGATATTTAGCTTATCCGTTGTCTCGTAAAAACCCTTAATAAACATCTCTGCCGTTTCCCACACCGACTTACCAAATTTAGCAGCTCCGGCTTCCAGCTTATCTTCACCTTCGTCTGCATCGCTTACCAAATGCCCCACGTCTGTAATATTTTGTACATGTGTAACCGTAAAACCGCTATAAATCAAAAGTCTCTTTAGCAAATCGTCGTATACATACTTTCTACCGTGGCCAATATGCGGATAGTCATACACCGTCGGTCCGCACGTATACATTCCCACTGTGCCCTTCCGTAGCTTTAGCGAAGGAGGGCTTTCCTTATATAAGGGTACAAATTCCTCAATCTCCCTAGTTGCGCTATTAAATATCTTCACCCCCTAATTTTACACTACTTACCCGCCAATTTTGCCAAGATCATAGTTTTTATCTGCTTCCTCTACGCATGCCTGTGAAATCCCGCTTTACAAACCGCGTACCCAGACTTCCTCTAAAAAAGTCTCTTTTATTCCTGTCCCACGGCGTAGTTTTTGGTGTCTGCACCGGTTTCTTTTTCTCATCCATATCAAAATTCTATCACATTAATGCTGTCAACCTGATGCCCGCTGCATGGATTCCTTGCTGCCTTGCCGGGATTTGACCAGCTTAGCCAAGACTGATTCTTTCTTCTGCTTTTCCACCATTTTTTTCTGCCTTGCCCGCCCTGGCTGCGCCTCCGGCGCTGCCGGCGGGTTCTCTCTTTTCTTTCTCACCTCCATAATTTCTCTATTTATCTGCACCAATCTGGCTCTTGTCTCCTGCAATTTCTTAGCTTCATCTTGCTTGACTTGTTGAACTTGCACTGGGGGCTGACCCTGCTCTACCTGCTGCCCATAGTTTCCGGTTAGAGACTGGAGAGCATCTTTAAACATGTCTACCGCCCCTTTCTTAACTGGTTTCACCACAGCCTTAACTCCTTTTTCAATCTTTTCAATTCCTTCGTCTTGACCCCACGGGTTATTCTTCATATTAGTAAACTCTCCTTAGTCTAACCAATTTCCCAGTTCTAAACAACTTTGCATAAAACCTACTGACCACCACAACCGGCTCCATTGTCTGTGCAACTTCAAGTTGCTCCCTTAGTTTAATCAAATCACAATCTTTAGAGCATTTCGAGTTATCACCAGTGCAACTAAAATAAGCCCCCATTGCTCTTAATCTTAAACTTATAAGATTGTCCTTTGGTAGCACTTTAATTCCCTTTTTCCCCTTATCACATAAATGGTTAATCCCTGCTTCCAAATACAAAATAGACATTAGTATTCTCTTCTTCCTTCCATAGCGTGAGTTAATGTTTGCTCGTCAGCATATTCAATATCAGCCCCTACCGGCAACCCATGCGCCAGCCGAGTCAGCTTAACCGGCTGAGTCCGCTGAATCAGCTGAATCTGCTTTCGCAGGTACATACACGTCGATTCCCCTTCCATGTTTGGATTCAACGCCAATATAATCTCCTTAATTTCTTCATCTCTTAATCTCTTTATCAACTCGGCAATCCTAATCTCGTCCGGTCCGATATTATGCAGTGGGTCAATTACCCCATGCAGCACATGGTATACCCCCCGGTACCCATTTCCCCGTTCCATGGCCAACACATCCAATGGCTGTTCTACTACACAGATTATCTTTTTGTCCCGACCTGAATCTGCGCAAATATCGCACGGATCTGTTTCCGAAATATTGTGGCACACAGCACATTCTTTCGTACCCTTTTTCAAATTCTCAATCGCTTCCGCAAATCGGTCCAATTCAGTCTGGGGTACATGCAAAAGATAATAAGTCAGTCTCGCTGCAGACTTGGGTCCAATTCCCGGCAACCTTTCGAATCCTTCAATTAAACTGGTAATCGCACGAGCAATTCTCACATCTTGATTCTATCAATCAAAACTAGTTTTGTCCCCCGCCCATTAATCCCCCCATGCCTCCGGAGACGTTCATCAACTCTTTTGCTGCCAGTTCTTGTGATTTACGGATAGCTTTGTTCAACACTTCGTTTAATACTGGATTTCCAATCCCCTGCACGGAAATTTCTACAATTTTTTGATCTCCGGTAATCACCACTTTCACTCCATTCTCTTCAACTGTAATCGTTTGCGCAGACAAATTTTTCTGCATCTGCATTGCCTGCTGTCGCAGCTTATTCAGATCTCCCAGTTTTCCCATTGCGTCACCTATTCCCATTTGCACTTATTCTAAGCTCAAGCAACTTCCTTGTCAACGCCAAGACTAAAACTACCGGGGCCAGGTAATAGATGGCTTTGAAAGGAAAACTGCCCGCGTCGGTACCTAATTTCCATATGCAGTTTCAATACCCATCCTCCCAAGACTCTCCTCCAAAAATTCATACTGCCTCCACTTTAAATATCTCTGCCGCCGCAGCCACTAAATCATCATCCACGTTTTCTGCCACCACTTCTTCCTTCCCTGGCCGTAGTCTCTGACCCAACTGCAACACTAGCCTAACTGGATCCGTCCCAAACACTTCTCCCACCGCCACCTCTACAATTTGCCGGCATTTCTCACTCTCCAATTTATCTTTATGAAATTTATAAAATACCTCCAAGAGTAATGTGTCTCCGTCACACTCTACTGGTTTAGTAGATCGCAATAGTGCCTCCACCGAATGATTGTGGGGTCGGACTGCTCTCAAAACGTCTTGCCATTTAGCCTGCACGTCCTCCAGCTTAAACTTTCCCTTCCCCGAACCATGTTTTATAGGTGCCAAGGGCTGGGGGCTAGATTCACTTAGCACTTGGCTCTTAGCCCTTAGCCCTGATTGCTCTATAACAAATATCTCCAACGGCAATTGCGATACCGCACTCGTTTTCGTCCTCTCATAAGCCCTTTCCAATCCATCAATTAGTGGCAATACTGATTTATCCATCGTTTCTAATAGTTGTTCTCGCAATTCTTCTACACATCTTTCAATAAAACTTCTGGGGCTTACTCCCTCCTCCATCATCTTATTTATAAATTCCAGAGCCCCCTTAGTATCTTCATCACTTAATAACTTAATAAACTTCGCCGGCTCCGCCGACTCCAACATCCCCAACACTTCTCTGGCTGGTTTGTCAGACAAACTTACCTGTTCCAGAATTTTAATTGCATCCCTAAAGCTTCCCCTAGCTGACTTAGCAATCAGTTCTAACTCCTCATTTCTAATTTCTAATTTCTCGCCCTTAACTACTATTTTCAACTTACTTACAATTTCGGCTACACTCGGTTTTTTAAATTGCACTCTAGTACATCTCGACACCACAGTTTCGGGTAGTTTCTCCGGATCAGTTGTGCACAGCACAAAGACCGCATGCGCTGGTGGTTCCTCCAAAGTCTTGAGAAGTGCGTTAGCCGCCTCCGTGGTCAACATGT
>JBBUDC010000065.1:0-2923 GCA_038057495.1 Patescibacteria group bacterium | reverse complement strand
CGGTAAATTTTTGCCAGGTAGCTGAAACAACCTTGTCTTGAAGCTTGTCTTTTCCCAGGTTGAAAATAAAGTTTAGAGCTCCTGATTGCTCTTGATTGGGGTGGAAAGGTGGGGAAACTTGTTGGTCTCCATAATATTGGACAGGGTTTACGAAGTAGATATTTTGTAAACCCAAATAATCAATGATTTGATTGGAGAAAAAGATTTTTACAACTCCTTGCCTAGATGAATATTGTTGAGGTGTCTCATTGTGTTCGTGGGGGGTGAACGAAGCAACGGTGTTAACAATGGGGACAAAATTGCTGGTAAATTGTTTGGCAAGTTGAGACGATTGATCGATTGGGTATCCTGCTTTTAAAAATTGATTCGTAAGAGAGAGGACTCCGAGATTTCCTTCGGAAGGAAAAGAAATTTTGGAAAGCGAAGAAACCATTTCTTCTGAAATGGGTACGGGTTTCCCTGCGGCCTCTGTGGAGAGAGTAATACGATCTATAAGTTGTTGAACTTGAGAAGGGGTGGCTTCGGGGTTGGCAATTTTAAAAACAGTAAAAGTGTGGGCAATTTGTTCGGGGACAATTTTAGTGGCTAGAATATCAAGATGTTCTACGACTGGGTCGGAAATTGTGGGAACTAAAATTGCTAAGTCTTCAGGGGGAATGATGGCGCTAAGTTTTTCCAGAGTTCCTTGGGGCTCAAGCGTAAGACTGGGGGCAATGTCAGGAAGAGATTTTTCCAAGGCGGGATGGTCTTGGGCAAGTTTTTTGAGCAGATCCAGACGTTTTTGATACAGCTCTTCCCCGGATTTGACTTTAGCCTCGGTTTCTCTTTGGAGACGTTCTTTGCCCCGATTTTCTTCAAGAATCTTGATATTAGCCTGAATGTTGTCTAGAGCCAGATTACCAGCTGAATCTCCAAGAAGAGATATTCTCGCCTTATTGATGAGAGACAAAACTCGACTTAAGGGGTCGGGATCAGCCTTTATTTCGGCGACTTCGGTTGGACCAAGCTTTTGAATAAGCCGGGCTTCGTATGTAGTCCAAAGATTGGATTCAATTTGGGTAACATATTTAAAGTCGGTGGGATGGAGACCGACTAAAACAGCAGTTTGTTGAAGAATGGTAGTTTGTTGTTGAACAAGATCGGCCATATTAAGTGATAGTTTCTGAAACAAGGCGGACTTTTGGTGGGGTGACGGTCTGTTGTTGGGCGAGAATTTCGGATGGCTTGGTAGTGATTAATTTGTGTTCGTCAGGAGAAGCGACCACCCTTAAGGCCACGTGGTTGTTGCCGGCAAAAAATAGTCCTTCACCTATCTCACTGCTTAGTAACAAATGTTTTTCTCCTTCTGAAAGGTAAAAAACTTGAGCCACTTTGTCGATGGCGGCAGGGGACTGCTTCATGAGAATCTGAATACTGGAGTTGGTGACGATGGCCTTACCATAGTCAGTTCCCAGAAAATCTTCCACGTCTTGGGTAATGGTGGTAAGTCCCAAGAAATATTTTCTGGCGCGTTTGGCAATGCCATACAGAAAAGCGGCCGAGTCGGGCTGGCGCATTAAATACCAGGCCTCGTCGACAATTAACAACCTTTTCTTTAAATCCCGTCTCATTTTGGTCCAAATATAATCCAAAATGATGTAAATGGCGATGGGTTTGAGGGTGTCTTCCAAATCCCGGACAGAAAAAACAGTGAAGGGGTTTTTGAGATCGACATTGCTAGGCTGGTCGACAATACCCCGGAAACTGCCCTTAACAAACTTCTCAATGCGGTCGGCTAAAGATCTGGATTGGGGTTCTTCCATGCCAATTAAAGCCTTGTAGAGGTCCTCCATCAGGGGTGGCGGCAATTTCTGAGTAGAAGGGTCTGGAGTAATACCTTTGGCTTTGTAAGTGGCTACAAGAGCCCGGTCGAGAATGGCTTCTTCGGTGGGGGTGAGAGTCCCCATAATGATTTTGAAAAGGGAATGGAGAGAAAGGATTTTTAAATTAAGTTCGTTTTCTTCAGATTTTTCGGTCAGGGCAGACAGATCGAAGGGGTTGATGCGGTTGGGGGAGGAAAAAGAAAAATTAATATATTCTCCTCCCACAGCGTCGGATAATGTTTTGTATTCATTTTCAGGATCAATAATAATGACTTCAGTGCCAAACATGAGAGAGCGGAGAATTTCCAGCTTGACCATGTAGGATTTTCCGGCTCCGGCTTTGGCAAAAACTACTGAATTGGCATTTTCTAAACTAAAGCGGTCAAAAATTACTAAACTGCCGTTGTGTTCGTTGAGGCCATACAAAACTCCCTCGTTGGAAGACAGTTCTGAAGAAGTAAAAGGGAAAGTGGTGGCCAGAGAAGTGGTGTCCATGTTTCTGGTAACCAGTAAATGATCAATACAGGTAGGGAGAGTAGTTTTAAATCCGTCGGCCTGCTGAAGCGAGGCGGAAATGGGGGTGATAAGCAGAGAGCCTAACGTACTACTAACCTGTTTGGTGACTTGGTCCAGCTCGGCGACAGATTTGGCAGGAATGGTGATATACAAACCAAACTGAAAGAAGCGTTCAGAGCCTTTGACCAGCTGCTCCTGGAGAGACAGGGCATCTTCGAGTTTGGCCTGGGTGGAGGGATCAACGACCCGGCCCCGCTGCAGGTCGGTAGAAATTTCGGCTTCCATTTCGGCAATTTTTCTACGCAGATCATCGAGAGTAGATTTGGATTCCACGGGATAGACAAACATGGAGATATTTAAAGAGTGGTCGAAATTAATCAGAGGGGAAAGCCAGTTGGCGGCCACAAATCTAGGATAGCCGGTGACAAAAAGAGACCGGAAATACCAGTCGTCAATTTTGAGAGTGTTGAAATCAACTTCAATTTCTTTGGGAGCCAGAGCATCAACCGTACGGGCAGCAGGGGGAATTTTGGTGCCGATTTGGG
>JBBUDC010000064.1:0-2353 GCA_038057495.1 Patescibacteria group bacterium | reverse complement strand
TTTAAAAACTTTTCTCTGTCCATGGCTTGCTTACGAGTTTTAAACTCTTCTTGATAAATTAATTTCCATGGACCTTTATTTATTTTTGTGAAACTATTAGACTTTGAGGGTAAGAGACCATTATGATAGTCAAGTCTTATTCTCAAGTCTGCAGTTTGCCCGATGTATATTTTACCACCTGGATTCTGAATTACATAAATGTAGTACACAGCTTAAAAGTCCGGCTAGCCGGATCTACCATTGAGCTACCGCCCCGAACCTCATAATTATACCCCGAATCTGTTAAAATTAGGATATTCGGCTCGATCGTCTAACGGCTAGGACGCAGGGCTTTCATCCCTGCAATCGGGGTCCGATTCCCCGTCGAGTCACAAACGAGATTTATTGAGGTTTGATTGGGTATCCGTTTGAAGCAAGGGGCATTATTCTGCTGGCCCAGAGTTTATCCATGATTTTTTTCATCTCTGGAGACATTTGTGTGTAAGCTTCGTCTCCCGAAAATTTATCAAGCGAAAACACTTGAGCTATTTTGGCATCACTAATAATTACTGGTGCCAGATGTCCAGACAAGCAAACACAACCATCCCGGGCAGTCAAGGGAGCATAACCTCTATAATTATTCATAACAGACCTCAAGTAGTCATGTAGTTTAGAATTCGCTTCTCTTATATGATCCTGGGATTCAAGCAATACATCAATAACAAATTTTCCATCATCACCTTTGGCCAAAAAAGCCGAGTTTGCTTTGCCAAGCCACTTTGCATGGCCGATTCGACTATTTAAATTCAAAGTAGACATTAATTGATCTCGGCCACGACGATTTTTAACCGTATCAACTATTTCAGGGGAAACTATAAAAGCCTCACTTACTTCATCTACTTCATTAAGTTGAATACGATAAATTTGCCCCACGTCTGAAACTTCTTTTACCATCTGCGCCGAAAGAGGGAGATGAACAAAAGAATTATAATCCGATTCGAAGGTGTCTCCTGTCATAGTCAAATCATTCTAACTTTTAAGGGTGTAACATGTAAATAGTGAACAAGAAGATCACGATTGCGGTTTTAGGTCTGCTGGCAGTAATAAATAGTCTGCAGACCCAGTTAAAGCTTACGACCTACAAAGTTGCCAGAGTAATTGATGGAGACACTTTTGAGACAGAAGACCGGTCAATCATCCGTTTTGACACATTAAATGCTCCGGAATTGGCAAATTGCGGCGGACCTGAAGCCAAAAAAGCCCTGGAAAAATTAATTTCCGGAAAAAGAGTTTCTCTCAAATCCCAGGCCAGAGACGTAAACGGTCGTCAAATTGCTTCGGTCTGGATTGAAGATACCTGGATTGATCAAAAATTAATCGCTTCCGGGTGGGTGGCTTACTCTTCTTCTACAGTGGACAAATATCATATTTTAAAAAAGACCGACTTAGCCAATAGAGAAACAAAATTAGGCATATACAGTTCCAAATGTACTCAGTACGAAAACAGTGAAAACCCCCAATGTCAAATAAAAGGCAATATTGTTGAGGAGTGGTTAAAAAGGGGACAAAAAATTTATCATTATTCCGGATGTGCCCAATACAAGACGACCAGAATAGAAAAATACCGGGGTGAACAATGGTTTTGCACCGAATCCCAGGCCAAGTCCGCAGGGTACGTTAAATCTAAAAGCTGTCCTCAATAATCTTTTTCATTCCGGGCAGTAAGTTCTTTTGTGTATAATATAAGTTGCTATGAGTCAAGACGAGGCCACCAGATACTGGCTAATTAGTTCTCAAGAAGACTTGGAAGTAGCCCAAAACCTTTTTGAATCTAAGAGATTTAATCACGCATTGTTTTTTCTTCAACTATCGTTGGAAAAATTGATTAAGGCTATTCACGTCATCCAAAAGGACGAGCCGCCCCTTTACGTCCACAACCTAGTGCTGCTGGCTCAAAAAGCAGGGTTGGAAATGTCAGAAAGTGAACTGGCCGATCTTAAAGAGATCTCGTCCTTTAACATTTCAGCCAGGTACGATAGCTACAAGCGGGATTTTTACAAAAAGGCTACTCGGGAGTTCGCTGAAGCGTGGATGACCAAGGGGAAAGCGATATACCTAAAGTTAAAAGTAATTTCGAAAAAAAATGAAGACTGACGCCATAAATATAGTTAAAAGGTATTTACAGGAGGTGCGAAAACTGGGCTTAAATATTGATAAAGCATATCTCTTTGGCTCTTATGCCAAAGGGAAAGTATGGGAAGGAAGCGATCTGGATGTTTGTATTATCTCCACCGATTTTGGAAAAGACTATTACACAGATAAAATGTTATTAAACAAAGCGGCTTTAAAAGTAGACGCTAGAATCGAGCCCGTT
>JBBUDC010000063.1:0-10062 GCA_038057495.1 Patescibacteria group bacterium | reverse complement strand
CCATAAACAACCGATGAAATATCAATGCCAACTTTCATTTCTGATATAGGTCAACAAAACCTACTCCTTCGAAATTATACCTTTTTTGCAGTGTGTACCCGGACGCTTGGAGTTGAGAGTCAACTTTATATTCCGGATCAGTAAGGCCGGAGAGATACTGAAAAAGATATAGTTTGCTTTCCTTGGTAGGGAGAGATTGTGAAGCAATTACTGGAAGATTTGGTGCATACCAGGTCATGGGAGCAAAGGCTCCGGGAAATTTAACTACCATAAGGGCAGGGTCTGATCTGACCAACTCCAATGCCTGGCGCCATTGCTCCCGCTGCAATCTGGGGCGGGTGAAATAGGTGTAATTGCCAACTATGGAAATATAGATAAGCAGGGTTAGAAATAATTTGGGGAAACGCATACTGGCTTCAGCCAAAAGAATTACCAATGCCGGAAGAGTAAAAATAAGCCTGAAGGGTTGGGTTTGGGGAATGGCAAAGGATAAAAGAATACTGCCAATTAGAGGAGCAAAAAGCCAGGTATAGAGAAAGCGGCGCTTACCTCTGGCCAGAAGCAGGGCCACGGCAGTAACTGCTAAGACAAAGACTATGTACACTGCATAAATATATTTGGGCAAGAGATTGATGCGCCCGGCTACAAATTTGAAGAATATGAGAGGCAAAGATTTGAGGGGGGAAAGGGTCAGAAGATTCCGCCACCCGGGTAGGTATTGATCAATGTTGACTCCTGATTGAAGCTGGATTACAAACTGGGGGAGCCACGGAAGAAACAAGATACTAGATAATAGAAAATAGATACTAGTAGCTTTGATGTATTTGCGGTTGAAGATCAGGACATAAACAAATTGGGTCAAGATGAGAAGTATTGAGGAATAGTGGGTATAGAGAAGAAGGGCATTAAAGATAAATAATGACCAGTGTTTTTTGTAAAAAGCCAGCATCGATAAGGTTCCCAAGAGCGCCAAGAGAGAATAGCTGCGAAACTCTTGAGAATAATAAATATGATATGGATTGACAGACAATAAGAATGCCGAAATTAAACCCAATACCTCACCCCTTGCGTTCCCCTCTCCTTTTAAAGGAGAGGGGTTAGAGGAGAGGTATATATTTTTTGCGATAATATATATTACATAAATATTTATCACACCAAAAGAAATTGGCAACAGACGCAGCCAGGTTTCGGAGCGGCCAAGTTCTAACCAGTAATGAGATATTAAGTAAAATAAAGGCGGATGGAAATCTGCCTGGCGGTCAAACCAGATTTGCTGCGCAGGAAGCGATGACATTTGAGCTTGAGAGGCTTCGTCCAACCAAAAGCTTTGATCAAGTTTTATTAGTCTAAGAACCAGTCCAAGTAGGAGAATTAAGATGAGGAAGAATTTTTCTTTACCCATGCTATGAGGTGATAAACAAGCATTAAATAACTTAGAAACAAGCCATGCCAATCATCTAAGAAACCTAAGTGCCAGAGATAGCGGCGGATAAAATCAAAAAATGGATTGGTGGGTCTGATTTCCCGGGAAGTGTAATCATTGGCCTTGATTATAAATTCTTCCACTGTTTGATAGCTGTGATGGATTTTGTGACCCCTTAACTGACCTACGGCGTCTGTGGTAATTACTTCTTCGTGGACAGGATTTTCCCAATGGCCGCGGGTTTTGTCATATAACCAGATATGGGTATCAGCAGAAGGCTCCCAGTTGGTGTGACGAATGGCTTTACCGAAAATAATATTTAATCTGGGAATCCGATATGCTGAAAATTTAAAGTCAAGAGTTTTTATTTCAGAAATAAGCTGGGGAGAAAGTTCTTCGTCGTCATCTAACGACAATACCCAGTCGTATTTACATTTTGAGGCCGTATAATTTTTTTGGTCGGAGTAATTGATAAATTTGTGGTCGGCGTCTGTGACGATGACCACATCTTCTGAAACTGATTTAGCACCGGCCAAGCAGTTTGGCAATATATCAGACTTGTTTCTGGCGATAATTGCGACGGATAAATCCATATGACAAGATTCCTAATGATACCAAAGAAATTAGTCGTCCGTAAAAAATCGAGTTGTGTTTCTCAAAAACAAATCTTGTATTTGAATTGAGGATGATAGGCATAAACTCATCAGGAGTGGCGGTGGCCGTAGTATTGGTCATGAGGAAATCCGCGTCTTTAAAGTTTTCGAACTGGGGTAAATTTGTACGAATGTGATTTCTGTTGGTGTAAATTGCCAAGATAATGAGAATAATTATGGGCAATTTGGATTTGATAAGCGAAAAAAGAGATACGGCAAGCAAGGGCATGAAAATAAGAGGGATGGTTAAAAGCCTCCAGGGGAATTGGATTGTTTGAACTTGGGGTAATTTCCAAAACCCAAAAGGTGAACTGGTAACAAGGATAATACTTAGCCAGCAAATAGTGACAGCAACTAAAAAGAATTTATTCTTCTTTATTAAGGCTGTAATGGTCGACGCAAACAAAACCAGCCAATTAACAATTCCTAATTGAAAAGACATGCCATCAATTGGGCCAGGTTTAGAAAACCCAAATCCCCAAGGAGAATAAATTACTTGCTTGAGAGTGGCTAAATGTTCAAAGGGAATGAACTGGACAGTTTGGGAAAATTTTGTCAGTGGTAGTAGTAAGATGGCGGGCAACCAAAAAAATGCGGCCAGGCCAAGTCCTAAAATTTGCGCCCGTAGAGAATGTTTGAAAAGAAAACTGATGGGTAAAAAAATGGCTGATAATTGAAGATGAGACAGAATCAAGGTTGCCGTAATGATACTGGTAGTTTTGAAATATGATTTTTCCATTGACCAAAAAAGCCATGGTATTAACCCCAGGAAAACTACTTCGCCAAACGCGGCCCGGACATAAAAATCTAAAAATCTGTAGGGCGTAAACAGGTACAAAACGGCAGACATAAGTGCTAAATTTTTCTTTCTAAACACCTGGTAAATCCACATATACATTCCCAGACTTCCTGATAGGGTGACTAAGGCCATAACTAACTTTAGAGAGTCTATGGTCCCAAGACTTAAGAATTTAAATAAACTTGCCGCGTAGTACGGAAGCGGATAAGTAAAAAAGAATATGGGATAGCCTAAATTATTGTTTAACCCCTGTACCCACCCTGGGAAAAAATTCCCGCTTTGCAGACTTTGGTAAAAATAAGCAATCTTGGTCAAGTGAGATGGGCCATCTGGACTGGTATAAAAACCGGGATTAAAAAGGGGAATTAGAACTAAGAAAAAGAGACTACAAAGAATTAAAAAGTGTTTCATATTGACGGGCAATTTTGTCCCAAGAATACTTTTCTGCTTGGAGGCGGGGTTTGTTCCCCCACTTGATGCTTAAGGCCTTTCTGAGAGCATTTGAATAAGCAGAAATGTCGGTGGGGTCAACGAAGAGGCCCGCATCACCCACTATTTCCCGCCTAATGGGATCGTCGGTGGCTACAACGGGAAGGCCGGAGGCCATGGCTTCAAGCATAGCAATGCCAAAAGATTCTCGGGGTGATGTAGGATAAGAAAATAAATCGCAAGCGGTATAAACCCCCGGCATATTCTTGTGGTCAAAAGTCATATTTCCGCCTTTACCGACCAATAAAACTGTGTATGGGCTGGCCTTTAAAAGTAAATCCTGTCGTTTAAAAGAATCCACCACACCTACATTTAAAACGATCGGCTTCCTTAATTTAATTTTGATTGGTTTTATTTTTGGATTAAATTTATCTAAATCAACACCATTGGAAATAGTGACTGTTTTGACCCAAGGATTAATGCGCTTGGCCCAAGCGCACTGAAAATGAGTAAGACCAACGAAGACATCTGGAAAAACCCAGAGATTTAGTTTGTCGTCCCAGCCAAATCCAGACTGACCGGGGATGATTAATTTGGCATTGTGAATCAAACACCAAAATTTGGCCAGGATAACGTCTAACCTGCCGTTAGTAGAAATTATTATTTTTGCCGAAGAATTGACGTTGTCCAAAATGTTTTTGTGAATGGCAACCTGGTGTCCTTGCTTTTTTAATCTTTGGGAAAGCTCGTCAACATAAGTTTCTACTCCCCTGGTGTTAATTGTCTGCCATTGACTTAGAAAGGTGATATTCATGATACAATTTGTAAAAATGAAGCTGACTGTAATTATACCAGCGTACAACGAAGAAAAAACTATTGCCGTAGTTTTGAAAAAAGTTGCAGCAAACAAATTGGTCAAAGAAATAATAGTGGTAAACGATGGATCGACTGACAAAACAAGATTTAGGATTGCCGATTCTTCGGGCTTTCAGCAAAGATTTAAGAAGCTAAAAATAATTAATAAGAAAAATAATGAGGGTAAGGGAGCTGCGATTAGAGATGCTGTCAAAATTGCCACGGGAGACGTATTTATAATCCAGGATGCAGATCTTGAATATAACCCTAATGAATATAGATTAGTTTTGGGACCAATTTTAGACAAGAAGGCGGATGTGGTGTTTGGATCAAGGTTTGTAGGCAATCAACCTCACCGGGTTTTATATTTTTGGCACTATGTAGGAAATAAAATAATTACCCTCCTGGCAAATCTACTAACTAATCTTAACTTGACAGATATGGAAACGTGTTACAAAGCTTTTACTAAGGAAGTAGCCCATAAACTGGATTTACAAGAAAAAAGATTTGGTTTCGAACCGGAGTTTACGATCAAAGTGGCTCAGATGAAAATGCGGATTTATGAAGTGGGAGTCAGTTACTCTGGCAGAAGCTATGCCGAGGGAAAGAAAATCGGCTGGAAAGACGGATTTATAACTTTATGGTGTCTTGTTAAGTACTCTTCTTTCCTGAAGAAGTAAGGCACCATAATCGTATTGATTTACGATTTCGGTTTTTGCATTTTCAGAGGAGAGCTCTGAAGTTATCAGGTTCTGTGGTATTCCGTCTTGGGGTTCAATGATAAAAAAGGCCGGATCTTTGGGGGTGTTGTCCTCTGGCAGGGTCCCATCCCCTTCTGAACCTACTTGATCATGACCATAAAAACTTGGTACATAACCATACTTGGATTTTCCGTACCAGCTGTACAAATATGACCAGGTGGTGTTAACCCACAATGGAAGAGTTAAAGTATTTATAGAAAACGGACGGCCTGCTGCAATTTCGTAAGTTTTGTCAATAAGATTAAATTGTTTGTTTAGAACCATATCTTTGGGAATAACCATTGATAGTTGACCACGGGGAGATAGTTTAATAATTGTGTATAAATTTGAACCAAAAATTACTAAGAGCAAGAGAACTGCTAAGAATTTATTCTTTTTGAGAATTGTCTTGAATACAATCAATACAGATAATATTCCTGGGAAAACCATGCCCAAATTTACATAATTTGAATTATGTCCTCCAAAGATGAATATGGGGAGAGATATAAGCAAGGTGAATAAAACAAAAGAGGAAGATCTGGAGGTAACCAAACAAACAATTCCCAGTATTCCACCTAGCAAGATGTTACTTGGGAAAAAATTATTTATATATATGTCTGCAAATCTGTTGATATAATTTAGAATCACGTCGGTAAATTGAATCCTAAAGACGAATTGATTAGTAGGAATTCTTTGAGAAATAATTGACCAAATTTGGGCATAGGTTCCAAATTTTCCAAAGGCTATAAAATAACTGCCTAGACCAACTAAAACTATTAATACAGCTAATATAAAGCCTTTTTTGTTTACTTTAGTTTTAAAAATGATCCAGAACAATAGTGTGACTATAAAAAGAGTGGATAAAAATAATTGGAATTGTGTAGCCAATACTGCCGACGTAATGGCCAATAAAAATCCTGATGGCCTATCATTCTTCCATAACCAAAGTCCGTAAAAATAGAAGGCAAGACATAGCAAAGCAAGTGAGGGATTAGAAATCCATGGAGCATATTGGGTGGCTTCAAATGAGGTAGCAAAAAGAATCCCGGCTAATATTCCCATTCTTTTGTTTTTAAAAAAATCTTGAGCGAGAAAGTATACGGGAAATATTGATAAGGAACTAAGGATGCTTAAAACTGCGGAGACAAATATGGGATTCCCATTACCAATTAGATATAGAAGAGCAAGAAGATAGTAATATAACACTCCGTGAGACAGCCCAGGTGTAGAGCTGGGAGGGCCCATGACTTTTAAATCTCCGTGAATTATTTTTTGAGCTACGAAGGCGTCTCTGGCCATGTCATAGTGAAATGAGACAGCGTTTTGAAAAATGGGCAGGATTCTTAAAATAATAGATATAACAAAAAGAATAATTGGTATTTTAAATTTCTTCATTTAATTCTTCTTTGAATATATTTAATTGGCGTTTGCCAGGCGGCGTTTAGAGAATATGAGAAGCTTTGTTTTTCCCAGGGCGGGGAGACTGCTTTAGGTCTTGGGATATAAAAACAGGGTGGATATGAAAAATCACTTGCTAGAGAAATTCCTAATTCATACTTAAACTTCGGTTTTCTTTGCATGACTGAATTGTCTTTGGAAGATCTGGCTAAGTGAGTTGTGTGTAAATATGGGGTGGAAATTAATTTTGCTTTAAATGGCACCCTGTCCTGGATTGGCATGTTGGCAGAGTCAAAAAACCCTTCTGATCCATATGGATTGCCAAAATGAAGTCCTGGTATTGCTGTGAGACTGACGGCTCTAATTGTAAAATTCCCATAATATTTTCCAATTCTATAATGGCTGGCAAGAGGTTCTTGGTAATGATATACGTCACCAACCAAATTAATATATTTACTTACTAGAAATTCTACTTCAGGATCTTTTTCTTTAAGAGCAGAGACAGTTTGAAAAATTGCCTCTTTAGGCCAAATCTCATCACCATCAACAATCAGCACCCAGTCTGCTTTAGTTTCATCTAACATGTTTTGCCGAGCGGTTGTGAATGGCTTTTCGTCCACGTTTCCAATCTCTTTAAATTTTATTTTGGGGCTAGAAATAGTTTTGACTATATCAACCGTTCTGTCGGTGGAACCCGCGTCCCAAACGAATATTTCATCAATATAGTTTAAAACCGACATCAACGAATACCAAATCCACTTTTCTTCGTTTTTAACTAAGGTGTGCGCGACAATTCTCATATTTCCATATATTGATAACTGCGAACACTATGTGACTAATAAGCACTGCGGTTGCTGTTCCGATTACACCAAATTTGGGAGTAAGGAGAAAACTGAATACAACTAAAACTACTGCCTGAATTAAATTTACCCAGAAGAAAAACTGGGGTTGTTTGTAGAAATATAGAATACTATCACGCAGAGGATTAAGCGATGTAAAAAGTGTCAGAGATGCCAAAAGGATAAGAAAGGGAGCGAAGGCTGCAGAAAAATCACGGCCGGTAAACCATAATACAACAAGGGCTGTGGGAATCATTACCAAAGCCACCATCAGACTTGTACCAAGGGAGAATAACCCAGCTTTAAATAAATATCTGCTGGAATGGGTTGAATCGGTAAATGATGCAAATTTGGGAGCGGTAACCGCCCCTAATGCTGAAGCAAATTGGGGTAAAAAGGCAACCATGGTTACTGCCAAAGAGTAAACACCAGTATCAGAAAGTGTGAGAAATCTAGCGGTGAGCAGGGTGTCAATTCTACCAGAAAGTGAGCCGGTGATCGTAAAGGCTGCTGTCCATTTGTTGAAGTGCCAAAATTTCTGAAATTGCTCCTTGGTAACCTTGGCCTTGGTTATATTTATTAATGGCAACCAAATTATGGAAATTAAAAAGCCGAATAATGGGGCTGAGGCAAAAAGAATTAAACCCCAATATGAATCAATTTTAATTACTAAAAATAGTAAGCCAAAAAGAATGAGGCGGAAGAAGTTAGCTCCAAATTGAGTTCCTCCCCAAAGAATAAATTTTTGTTGACCCTGAAAAATATAGGTGGCTAGACCAAACAAAAGAATGGCAAAGATGCCAAATCCGACTATAGGAAGCAGCGGCGTGACTTCAGGTTGATGCAGTATAAAATTTCCAATTGGCTGGGAAAAGACCCATAAGATTAGGCAAAAAAATATTCCTATGGCCAATTTTGTTTGTATTGCAATCTTCGCAAAAGGTAAATAAGCATTGTTGCGGCTGTTTTCGGCTACAAATTTAACCAGTCCCTGTCCCATACCTAAATCAGCAAATGAAACTAGTAAAGTAAGAATAGATACTGCCACTGAAAACAATCCAAACTCATGAGTCCCTATAGTTCTGGCCAGAAGGAGGTAAAATACTGCCCCTAATCCTGCGGTGCCAAAGGTAGAAACAACTGTGATGACTGATTGGCGGAAAGTATGGGTGGTGACTACACTTTTGATCCGAGAATACATTTTCCAATTATATCCTTTTTGGAAATGGCTTCACACTTAAACAATAAACTGAGGTGCCAAAAGGCAAATTTACATATTGCGCAAAAAATGATTCAGCTTTAAGTAAGACGTACAAGATCCAGTTTAGAGGTCCCCATACTGGTTGGATATCTGATTTTTTTTGAAAATTAATCTTGCGAAACAACAATGTTGGGAAAAAAAGACTTGAATTAAAATAAGTTATTCTTAAAGGGGAAAATTCAGCCTTGGTAATAATTTTCTTTAATTGCGGTAAACTGAACCTTCTTGTTCCGTGAACCACTTTGTCGTGAGCGCCTTTTAGGAATGAGAACGCCGGCACCCGAACTAAAAAGATACCTCCGGGACGAAGAACTCTAAATGCTTCGTCTACAGTCTTCTGGACGTTTACGGCTTTGTGGTATAAAACGTCTAGACTAACCACTAAATCAAACTTTGAGGATGTAAAAGGGAGATGGTTTGAGTCGGCTTGCCGTAAAACTTCAATGGGATAGCGATGGGCCAACTTGATTGCTTCGGGACTGACATCTATGCCGGTGACTCGGCCATACTTTTGCAAGACTACAGTGGTACCCCCTGTGCCACAACCTAAATCTAGGATAGAAAGCTGTTTTTTGGGAAGAAATTTATCGAGAAGATCCAGGGTGAATTCTCTATTGGCTTTGTACCACCAATGATTGTTTTCAAGTCTGGATATATTGAAATATTCACTTTTTTGCATATTTAGATACCTGCCATATTATTGCCGTCAGAACAAGGGTAATAAGGGAGATGAGCGAGCCAGTTAAAACATATTTTTGAGGTTTGTATTTAAGAAGGTATTCTCCAATATCAGATACGTAATATCCATTCAACATATCGTAGGCTGGAACTGGAGTTAGAATTTTTCCAGTTTTTGAGTCGATTAATTCCCATTGGGCATCAAAACTTTCAGAAAATACCAGCCATTTGTTGGGTTCTTGAACTTGAACTTTGTACGATGTGGGGCTTTCTTGGATGTATGAAACCGGTATTAAATCAGAAGTATGAGAACTTGGTTTGAGCTGGTTTAGCTCGTTTAATACTTGTGTGCTGATTCTAGACATTTCGTTACTTGGCACAACCGCAAAAGCATTAATGATATTTATTTGTCCATCTGTAATTATTTTAAATTTGGTCCCGGCGGTGTATTGACCAATGTGAATCCAGGCAAAATTGTTTCTTTTCGATTGGGTGGAAATATCTAGTCCTAGAATTTGAATTTTGTCTCCAGCAGCGCTTTGTAACAGTCGGATATAGAGATCACCTGATTTGTCTAGAGATAATTCATTAGACTCTTGCCTGCCTTCGGCTATGGCATAACCAAGGTTTAAATCTACGTCGCTGAATTTGATTTTGTAACGATCAAGTAGATAGTTTCTGACAAACAGAAAGTTCCCAAAATCTCTGTACCACCAAGACGAACCCGTGATGATCTCCTTGGGAGATCTCAAATATTGTTTAGGAATCTGGGACATTATTAGATCCAAAGTGTTGGCATCATTGAATATGATTCCGTCACCGGTTTGGGGTTGAAAGGGAATGCCGTTTTCCAGATGAATTATTATTTGAGACCGTAGGGTTGCGCTTGAGGAAGCAATTTTTTCGTAAGTGTTATGACTGCCAACTACCCATTTGACGTTGTCTACCTGATAAAACCTGGGAGCATGGCTGGATGTTTTAAATACT
>JBBUDC010000062.1:0-1415 GCA_038057495.1 Patescibacteria group bacterium | reverse complement strand
AATCTTTCTGCTGGAACTATTTTTAGAGTTGGCTCATATTCCAGTCTAGAAACCGCTGCCAAAAACGACACTGCGTTTTCTGGAGGAACCAGTCGGCAGGCCAAGGCGGTTTCCAAAGATGACGTCGCCAAAATTAAAACCGATCTTTCTGATTCTCTCAAATCCAAAGCCCGGGAAGAGTTGATGAAGCAGTTAAGCGGCGATCAAACCATCATTACCGAATCCATTACTCTCCAGGTTACTGCCGAAGAATTTAATCACAAAGAGGGTGACGAGGCCGATTCTTTAACTCTTAAATTATCTATCAAAGCCCAAGGTCTGGCAGTTTCTAAATCAGATCTGGACAAGATTGTGGCCGACCAGATTGGTCCGGAAATTCCCTCCGGATTTTCTTTAAATGCTTCGGAGCTGTCTCAAAACTTTTCTGTCAAAAAGACCGACAAAACCACCGTTACTTTCCAAGCCAAAGTCACTGCTATCTTGTTACCGGATATCAATACTACTGAAGTTGCCAAAAATATTTCTGGGAAGTATCCCGAAAAAGCCCGGGATTATTTAGCCTCTCTGTCTTCAGTCGGTCAAATTGATATTTTAATTACCCCCAAATTGCCTGCATTTTTGGCCACCCTTCCCAGGCTTGCCAAAAATATTACTATCTCCGTCCAACCTCTTAAATGATCAGAAAACATATTTCCTTGGGCTTGGTTCTTGCCGGAACTTTTTTACTAATAAGTGTCCTGGCCCCCATTGGCATCTCGCAATTAAGTTTTAATCTCAAACCCCGTCTCATCGATCCCACCCTGGTTGCCTCAGCTCCAATTCCGGTCATCAGCGCAGTTTTAGGAACTACTTCTACCGATTATTCCCAACCCACTTCTTGGTTTCCCACTGCCTCTTATACCCCAACAGCCAGCAAGGTTCAATACTTCACTCTTTCTATTCCTTCATTAAAGATGTTTGATGTCCCGGTAGAAATAAATGGCGTTGATTTGAAGAAAAACCCCATTCAATTTCCCGGCACCGCTGTTCCCGGAACTTACGGCAACACTGTTATTTTCGGCCATTCCAGTCTGCCCCAATTGTACAAACCAGACAACCCGCTTACGATATTTAATCCCACCGTCAAAGCCAAAATCGGTGAAGAAATTTTCGTCAATTACGACGGAGTCAATTACAAATATGTAGTCAGAAATATTACTGAAGTTCGGCCAGAACAAATTGAAGTTTTGGCCCAGCGCTACGACAAACATGAATTAACTCTCATCACCTGTGTTCCTCTGGGCACTTATCTCCGCCGCCACGTCCTCCGCGCCGAACTAGTTAATTAGCCTTAAAAGGCCACGCCTTTTTGACACAGTTTGATATAAGAGTGGAGCGTACTCATCTCAATCCCACCTTTCAGGTGGGATTTTATT
>JBBUDC010000061.1:0-1842 GCA_038057495.1 Patescibacteria group bacterium | reverse complement strand
AGTGGGAATGGGGATTTAATCTTTTGAGATTGTCCGATCCGATAAACCCAATTTATGTAATGATTTTGCCGGTAGCCTGGATAGTGCGCAAGAAAATTCCGGTGGTGGTTACTGCTTACTGTTTACTGGCATTTATGGTTTGGTATGTGACACCTAGGACGGGCGGGGGGAGGTTTCTATTGCCGTATTTACCGGTATGGAGTGTGGCGGTAGCGATAGTTATTAAGAGATTAAGAGATGAAGAGAAGTCTATATCTTCGATTAAGAGATTTTTAGTAGGGATAGTGATAATTTTGGCCTTGATTTCGATTGGGTATAGGGCTGTGGCGAATGCTAAATACGTGCCGGTGATTCTGGGGGAATATCAGTTAAAATCCTTATACAAGCCATGAAGCAATTATGGGTTTTACTGGGATTGGGGATTTTGGTTTTGGGGTTTTTGGCCGGCGGCTGCGGCTACGTGGGTTTGCAGACCGGAAAAGACATATTAAATAACACATTAAAAATTAAAAATTGGGAATTAAAAATTACGAGGTGGTGCTTTAGTGGATTGCCATTGGTGGATAAATTGGACAAGATTTTGGACAATAAAACTTACATTGTTCTTTTGCAGAACAACACCGAACTACGGCCTTCGGGAGGGTTTATGGGGAGCTACGCAGTGCTAAGGGCTAAGGGCCAGGGGCTAAGTGATGTAAGAATAGAGGATATATATCAGCCGGATGGACAACTCGTGGGATATGTGGAGCCGCCGGCTCCCATCAAAAAAGCTTTTCCGTTTGGGAGCTGGAAACTTAGGGATGCAAATTGGGACGTGGATTTTCAGGTTGCGGGTGAACAAATTGCTTGGTTTCTGGAGCAGGGGGGAGAGAAGGTGGACGGAGTAGTGGCGGTCAATCTTTCCTTGGTGGATAAGATGCTGGAGATTTTTGGAGGAGTAAAAACGGTGACGTATGACGAGCGGGTAACGGCACAAAACTTGGCAAATCTGGCCCAGACTTATGCGGAAGTAAACAAAGAAAAAAGAGACTTTTTGGGAGCAGTGGGAGCGGCGCTTTTTGAGCGGATTAAGCAGAGTAAGCCAATTGAGCAGATAAAGCTCTTTAAGCTGATTTATGACCAACTGCAACAGAAACAAATTCTGGTATGGATGAAGGATAGGGAGATACAGCAAGAAATTCTGGAAAAGGGGTGGGGAGGAGACCTGGGAAATTATGGGGGTGACCACTTGTATATTGTGGAAGCAAACTTGGGAGCCAACAAGGCAAACTGCTGTGTGAGTCGGAATGTTACCCAATCTGTTGACGGAAACAATGAAAAGGTGAGTATCAGGTGGGAAAACAGCAGTCAGTTTACTGATCCTAAACCACCGGTGTTTTGGGGTGGAAACTATATTGCCTATATCCGAGTGGTGATTCCAGCGGAAGCAGTAATTTCTGGTGCAGAAAAGTATGATATCGAAGAAAGAGGACGATTTAAGATCGTAGGATTTTGGATAACGGTTCCGGCAGGGGAAACTGCCGTAACAGAGCTTTCTTACAGTCTTCCTGTCAGCGGACAGATTTTGGTTAAGCGACAACCGGGAATCGACAGTTTCCCGTATAAATTAGTGGTGGAGGGAAAAGTGGTGGTTAGTAAGCAAATTGACAGAGATGAAGAAATTAAGGTAAAGTAAACCTATGTCTGAAGGTGAAGCTGGGTCTGACGGTGGGGTTCATCCCTTTCTAAGACATTTATTAGACAAGGCTGCTTCTTATGAAAAAATTGCTGCTGACGCAGGGAGGGCGGGAGATCCAAAGGCAGCCGAGGGTTATGCAACCGTGGCTAAGGAGTACAGAACCA
>JBBUDC010000060.1:0-3367 GCA_038057495.1 Patescibacteria group bacterium | reverse complement strand
TTTGCCAAGTAAATCGAATGCAAAGCGGACGAGCGCCAATTCAAGAAGAGCGCCATCACCGTACCAGAAATAGAATTGGGATCCGGAAACTTTGGCTCCGGTGGGGAAATCCAAAATCCCTAAATGCGTGCCTAGTTCCAGATGATCCTTGGGAGTGAAATCGAATTTGCGAGGTTGGCCCCATTTGTGCACTTCCACATTGTCTTTTTCATTTTTTCCTTTAGGAGCGGGGGGTAGTGGAGGGTTGGGTATAAGATTTAGTTTCTCAAATAATTGATCCTCGACTTCTTTTAATTTGGGTTCCAGATCTTTGAGCTGCTGTTTAAGTTTCTTTCCTTCCTTGAGTTGATCTTTGGTGAGTTTGTTTCTGGCGGCCCGCAAATTCTCCGTTTCCATCAACAGCTGCCGGTGTTGTTTGTCCAGCTTAATGACCTCGTCTAAAACTACCGGGTCGTAACCCTTGTCCAGTATTCCCCGGCGCACTAAATCCAGCTGCTCGCGGATGAGTTTAATATCTAACATATGATTATTGTATACTTCCGCCCTGAGAGGTGCCAGCTGAAGTGAGTGCTCAATTTGGATTTCCTAAAGCTCGATAGTTGGAAGCTATCTCAAACGCTTTGTTGGTTCATTATAGCATGTTTCACTAGTTTGGCGAAGGGATTATTTTCGAAAGAAATATTTGAGGTCATATCCAATGCCTTATCTATACCTATTTGATAAACCTCTGCAAAAATTTCAATCGCTGCTGTAATTATTTTCTTATCCCAATTAAAACCTAATTTTTCAGCAATACTTTTTATTTGCCCTTCCAATTTAACTTCGATTTCCGAATAGGAATCCAACCCTGGCCAAGTGTCAATGGTAATTTCTGCTCCCTCAAATTCCCAAGTTTCCCTAAGTGTTTCTTGATATCTTTCAGGTTTATAGCCCATTTGTTCTAATATTTGAATTGTTTTATCATAGTCACTTACTTCCACATCAATTTCTTTTTGATCCGACAATTTGCCTGTTTGGTTAGCGTGTGTCTTGGCACTCAAGCGAATCAAATTTCCCTCGTCTCTGATGCGAATGTAATCACAAGTAAATTCAGGGTGAAATAGAGCATCGATAATGGCTCGGCGCATTTTGCGCTCGGGAACAATCAGTTTCGCGCCAATACTTCGTAGTTTTTGGCGATACTTGTCTTTATTAACCGGATAAAACTTGGCTTCAAATTCTGTATCCATATTTATATATATTATAATCCGATCTCAGATGCAATAGATTGCATGGCGGAGAGAGCGAGAGAGACAAAATCTTCGAGTTTAATGCCCAGATGCTCTTCGCATTGCTGGATGTCTTCGCGTTTGACGCCGGCGGCGAAGGATTTTTGGGGAAACTTTTTTAAGACAGATGGGGCGGATAAGTCAGCTAGGTGTTTGGATGGCAAGACGAGGGCGCAAGCGACGATGAGACCGGTGAGTTCATCGCAACAAAAAAGAGCCCACTGCATTTGAGTTTGAGCCTGACGACCTTGATGAAACCAGCCGTGGGATTCGATACCCTCCAGAAGTTCTTGGTCAGTTTCCCCCAGCTGCCTTACCCAGTTGGCCATAAGTTTGGCGTGATTGGCCGGGTCCTCTTTGGTAAATTCGTAATCGCCATCATGCAAAAGACCTACAATTCCCCACCCTTCGACAAGCTCAGGGCTATAGTTTATATTAAGGTGCTTGGCTAATGCCCGCATAACGATTTCTACTGACAAGCTGTGCCGGCGCAGGTTCTGGTTCTGCATTTTCTCAGTTAATAATTTCCAAGCCTGCTCGCGAGTAATCATATATTTATTACCATCGGACTACTTTATATCCTCCTTCGCTTATTACCACCAGCGATCTTGTAAGTTCATCTTCTGTTAATGTCTCTAATGTCTCACCTAGGACGATATTCACATGTTCGACAGTCTGTTTCTTTAGTCTCAGCCAAACTATCGAGATTCTTCCTTGACGGCTTAAATACCAAGTCTGTGAAAAATCACGGTCGAAGGTCATAATAATCGAGTTCTCGTTTATGGCTTTTTGAACCACTTGCTCGTCTGTTAGGTTTCCTAATCCCTGTTCTTGAATGCTTTCAGCCTCATAGCCTAAACTTCTCAAATATTCTGTAGTTTCCGGCGACAAATTAGCATCTAGTAAGAACTTAAGCATGAAGGTGCAGTTCTTCCCGATCGAATCTACGGGCGGCGAATGCCAGAGCGGCTGTGATATCCTCCTCTTTAAGAGCCGGGTAGGCTTTCAAAATCCGTTTAATGTCATACCCCTGAGCCAATAAATCTAAAACCGTGTGAACCGGAATGCGGGTTCCGGTAATGACAGGCTTGCCTAACATTATCTTCGGATCGATCTGGATTCTATCTAAATACTTTGCCATGTTGGCTAGTATAGCATATTAAAGTGCCTTTTTATTTATACGGAGGGTGGGAAAAAGAATAACTTCCTTAAGCGACCAGGTGTTGGTGAAAAACATGACCAGGCGGTCCATACCGATGCCGATTCCGCCCATGGGAGGCATACCGTATTCCATAGCTTCCAAAAAGTCTTCGTCTACTTGCTGGGCCTCAGATTTGTCTTTGCGGGCTATTTTAGTATCTGTCTCAAAACGCTCTCTCTGAACTTGAGGGTCTGTTAATTCGGACCAGCCGTCGCAGATTTCCCGTCCGCCCATATAGCCTTCGAATCTTTCGGTCCACCCTTCGCGAGTACGATGAGGTTTAGAAAGAGGACTGACGTCAGCCGGATAATCGATGACCCAGGTGGGATTAATCAGGTCTTTGGCTATTAACTTGTCGAATATTTCAAATATTAACTGGCCCTTAGTTTCTCCCCGCACCAGCTCTAATTTACGTTTCTGACAAAATTCAGTTAGAGCTTTTACGTCGAGCTTTTCAACATCCAGATCCAGTTTTTGAGCCAGAAGATCGGACATAGTAATCCGGGGCCAAGCATGACCAATTTCAACCGTCGTGTCCCCAACTTGAATTTGAGTTCTACCAAATATCTTTTCGGCCAAATGTTTAAACAAGCCTTCGGTAACATCCATAACCCGATGATAATCAGCATATGCTTCATACCATTCAAGCATGGTGAATTCGGGATTATGAGAATGGTCGATACCCTCGTTTCGAAAGTCCCGGCCAATTTCGTAAACTTTATCGTAACCGCCGGCCACCAGACGTTTGAGGTATAGTTCGAAAGCGATGCGTAAATAAAAATCTGTGTCGAGGGCTTTCATGTGTGTAGTAAATGGTTTGGCATTTGCTCCGCCATATAAAGGATGGAAAATGGGTGTTTCTACTTCTTTGAAACCAAGTGCGTCTAAATAGTTTCTG
>JBBUDC010000059.1:0-3189 GCA_038057495.1 Patescibacteria group bacterium | reverse complement strand
TATCAACCCCACCCCGCTAAGAATCAGATTGCACGTCTTCGAGGCTCGTCCCTTGAAGTAAAATTTCTTGGGTTTCTCTCCCAAAGTCTCCCCCATTAAACCTACTACATAATCAACGTATTCAGGTTCTGTTTCTTTATTAAGAGTTATCCTAAGCTGGGAACTTGTAATTCCCCCATCTCCCAATATTATCCCCACCAACTCTGCAAGTTTTTCTGAAAACACTGGAACAGTGAAGAGTTTTTTAAGATTGCAATTGGAATACCGTTCTGGGTAGAGACTTCTGTTTATCTGAGAATTGTGCCCTCCTTTTCTCCTTCCTTCCAGTGTCCCCAGCAAACCATACAATTCCATCCTCTTTAATCCCCCTTGCCTCGCCCCTTTAGTTGTATACCAATAGTCAGGAATAATTTTTACTTGATGGGGAAAAGGTAGATGAAACCTGTTGATCCAAAGTTGTAAAACCTTCTCCGAAACAGAAAACTTCTCCCTTCTCCAATCCCTAATTGTCCTCGAACTAATATCCGCAATTTTTGCCAATTCCTCCAGATGAACGCCCGACTTTTCCAAGACCTGGCTAATCCACTTCTTTTGCTTCCCCTTTTTAAAAATTACTCTTGCCATACCTATTACTCAAACCAAATGTACATTTCTATGCTAACAAAACCCGAATCGGGATGTCAAGTACTGTTTCTCGAATCCTCTCCTCTCCGCCAGATAGAATGATCTTGATGCCGCTGATATAATATAAATTATGGACAGATGGATAGCCATTGCTTTGGGATTGTTAGGAACCGTACTTTTTTCGGTCGCAGAGTTAAGTTGTTTTCTGATTCCCACCAATTCTTCCGTTCTGGGATATTACCCCGCTTCCAGGCAAGATTACGCTTGCATTATTGCCAGCTACAAGCAAGAAGAACCTTTTGAAAAAGATTATTCCCAAGTGGTGAATTTCTCCACAAATACCGCGGTAGCTTCTGGTACTGCTTCAATTTCGCTTTCCGTATCACCCTCACCCTCTCCTGCCCCACCAGGAACAGCCTAAAAGGCTATTTACCCAGAACGGTAATTGATTTATACATCACCCAAAACTCGTCCGTTCTCTATTCGCATGCGTCACCATTCTAACCCCCTCTCCATCTTCACTATTTTACCATTGCAATTGAAAATTTCTTCGCTATGATAAGCCCACATGATGGCTAATAAGAAAATTCTCTATTTTGTTCAACAAGCCGGATCTCTTCTTCTCATGCCCCGTACTCACAAACGCACCTTAGGCACTACCTTTGACACCGTCGCTTCCCACAGTTTCCATGTTGCCATTCTTGCTTACACTATTGCCCGTATGGAAAAACTCTCTTCCCAACAGGCTTTGGAAGCCATGGCCATGGGACTTCTTCATGATCTTTCCGAGGCCCGAACCGGAGATATGGATTTTCCTGCCAGAATGTATACCTCTGTTGACGAAAGCCGGGCCGTCAAAGACCAGTTCTCCGATATGAGTTTCGGATCTGAGCTAGAAGATCTCATTATTGAATATGAAACCAGAAAAACCAAGGTTTCTCAGTGTGCTAAAGACGCCGACTCACTTCAGCAGTTTTACTTAGAATGGGTACTTACTTGGCAAGGCAATAAAATAGCCGAAAAATGGTACAAAAATGACTTCAAAAACCGTATTCCGGGATTGTTTACCAAGTCTGCCAAGATCATAGCCAAAATGATGAAGTCAAGTAGTCCTCAAGAATGGTGGGTCGAATTCGTCAACGCCAAAAAGATTATCAAAAAATCATACGGGAAGAACTAATCTTTCCAGAAGTTCCTGTTCGTTTTTGTGTGCCAAAAGTTGCGCTGCTTCGTCTTTAGTCACCCATTTTGTTTCTGCCGTTTCTTCTCCAAATCCCTCCGGTGCATCTTCTATATATTCCATCACAAAATAGGTAATAAACTTCATCACCAATTCTCCGTCGTGTTTAAAAAATACTTTTAATGCCGGCAATTTCTTAATTACTTTTGCCACTACTCCCCCTTCTTCTCTTACTTCCCGTATCGCCGCTTGTTCCAAAGTTTCCCCCTCGTCAATTAAGCCTTTGGGCCAGCTCCATCCCAAGTTTCCCCCATATTCCGGATTCGGCGTCGGCCGCCTAACCAGCCACAAATCTCCCTTCCTGACCAGCCCTCCCGCACTAAATTCTCGCTTCATGGGTGCCCCCAGTAGGAATTGAACCTACATCGACGGTTTCGGAAACCGGCACTCTATCCGTTGAGCTATGGGGGCTGGGCGGAGGAGGTGAGGCTCGAACTCACACGTCCTATAAGGACAACGCTTTTCGAGAGCGTCCGGTTACCATTCCCTGCACTCCTCCCCTTGTGCACCCGGACCGAATCGGACGGTCATCTGAACTTCCGCAAAGTCCTACTCTATCCATTGAGCTACGGGTGCGAATATGCTAATTTTACCATTCCACCCAGCCCTAACGTGCTTCCAGAGGAAATTTCTCAGTCAACCACTTACCTGCCCTATCCATACTTGTTTCTGCAGGTTTTTCCATCAATACATATTTTCCCATCGCTTCTTTTACTTGACTCTCGTTATCGGTCATTACCAAATACAGTCTTTTGGGAAAGCTTGCTGGCACATCCACAGCCAATAATTTGTATCCCCATTTTTCCTCCACCCACCACCTGGCCATTTCTGCCCAGGTGTAAAGCTGGTTATGCATTCTCACTCCTCTAGATGTTATTTTATATTCCACCTCTTGGGGTGGCACCGTCGACCAGACGTAGTAGGCAAAGACTCCCGCCGCCAATGTGGCCACCAACATCCATTCCCGGGCAAACAACAAAATTACTCCTACCAACATCGCAATAACCATAGCCGTCGTAAAAAACTGCCTGTCCCGGGCCTTAAACGGCCTCTCCATGGCCTTCCACACCACCAGTTCCTTTTCCTGTTTTACCTCGCCGAAGCCTTCGGCGGAGGCGGGTTCCACTTGAGGTTGGGCAGTCTCCATCTCCTCAATATATCACAAATTAGAGTATAATTTAGCTTCGAGGAGGGTATCTAGATCGGTTTATAGACGAGTTTGCTAAACTCGAGTCGCGAAAGCGGCTGGTGGGTTCGACTCCCACACCCTCCGCCAGTCGGGAAATGTCTTTGTTGGCTCGCCCTCTGCGCGGGGGCGCCCGGCG
>JBBUDC010000058.1:0-1584 GCA_038057495.1 Patescibacteria group bacterium | reverse complement strand
GAAAGGAAATATTGTATTGTGGGCGTGGAACGAGTTTACTACAGGAAATAAAGTCTTGACATCCACCCACCCCTCCCGCACAATAAATTCAATGTTCTCTTTGCTGGTTGCCCTACTGCCCCTCGTTTCTTTTCTATCCCCCACTCCCGGGCAAATCATTTCTGGATCCAAAGTTCCCGTCAAAATCGCTGTCACCAATCTGTCCCTGGTTGATTACCGCACCCATCCCCGTCTTGTTTCCGGCCAGGGTCATGTTCATCTTTGGCTAGACCAGACAGATTTGTCCAAAATCTCCGCCGTCAAGGCCGTTTCCGACACATATACCTTCGACAACGTCAAACCCGGAAATCATACCTTAGTAGCTGAATTGGTCAGAAACGACCACTCTTCATTTACCCCTCCCCTGACCACCACCATTTCTTTCCAAACCACTACATCTTCTTCTCCCATATCATTTTCTCTTTTGACTATCTCTCTCCTCTCTTTTCTAATCTTGGTCATTACCCTCTATTTCCTCACCCAAAACCGCCCCAGTCCTAAATCAAAACGATCTGCCGGTAAATCTCCTCGAAAGTCTTCGAAAACTGCTTCCAAGCGCTCTTCTCGCAAATAACTTCAACGGTATACAATCTATTATCTCTTTTAGCCAGTGCTACTTGTCTATCCTCCCAAGTCAAAATGGTCCAGGCCGCAGTCGCAGAGGTTATATAGTCTCTTTCGCGGGTTATTCCTCCGGCCATTCTATCAGCAACCACCGGCAAATCTTCTTTAGTTTCTTGTACATTCACGGATATTTTTACTCCCCCCATTTCCATCTCCATCACTTCTATTTTTTTACTAGAAAGCCTGGCTCCTCTTTTTTCCAATTCCGGATTACTGCGCATCTTCCATCCCCCAGGGTATTTAACCCTGATTCTGGCTACTTGATCCGTAAATATTTCTCCCAATTCCAAAGCTGGGGAAAAACCCGTTTCTACCGGTTTTCCTGTTCCATATAAATTGGTTTCCTCTTGTCTCCACTTTTTATAATCCCATACTGCAAACAGCATTCCTCCCACAATCAAAAACCCTAGTATTAATTTTGTTATACTCATAATGTGAAGTTTATTTTATCACTCTTTCTGTTGCTTCTTTACCCTTCCGTAGCCTTGGCGAAGGAGGGCGTCTCTCTTTCATTGTCCAAAGACCGCCGGTTTGTCTATCTCTCCTTTTCCGATCTCAAAAAAGTTTCCCGGGTTAACTACACTTTGGTCTATGACTCCGCTTCCGGTCAAAAGGGTTTCGAGGGAGGTTTCCGCCTCAATCCCAAAACTTCCCGCTCCTCCCGCCGCCAGATTTTAGGCACTTGCTCTTCCGGCCGCTGTGTGTACCACAGAAACATCAAAAATGTTTCTTTAGACGCTACTTTCACCCTCCGCTCCGGTGGCACCACTAACGTCACCAAATCCCTCCCTTGACCAAGACTGTCGTTGACAATCTATAAATGATGTATTATCATTACATCATTATGAACACGACCCCTTATCCTATCAGAACCCAGATTTCTCTCTCACCTGATCTAAAAAGACTGATAGAAACCAGTGG
>JBBUDC010000057.1:0-6534 GCA_038057495.1 Patescibacteria group bacterium | reverse complement strand
CAATCCCTTTTTCGTACCACTCTTTGAGCAGCTCTTTTTCCAAAGCTACAAAATCAACTTGCGAAGTAACTGGCTTAAAGGCCATGAAGTGATTTTAGCAAATTTTTACCCCTCCCGGATACTGAGAGAGCCTGCTGCCAACATTCCAACAATCCAAGTCGGAATTAAGATACGGAAAGCTTCTGGCGCAGAAGTAATAACAACCGGTCCTCCAATTAATAATGCTAGAAAAGTCAAAACTCCGGCCGTTCTTCTCAACCATAAGTTTTTATATTTTTGTTCTGTAGTCATTGAATTCACCTCCCTTGGCGTAAAAAGGCGGGGATGTCCCAGTCGTCCATGGCTGGTTCGGGTTGGTCTGACGGAATAAATGGTTCAGGATTAGTATTTTCCAGGATTTCTGGTTTTTCAGAGACAATGCCTGCCATACCAGTTGGAGCTACAGGCCGGGTACGGGAAACCATGCCAGCCAGTCTGGATCTGGTTTCGTTAAATCCAGTAGCAATGACGGTGATTTTCATCTGATCGATGAGTTTCTCGTCAAGGGTGGAGCCGAAAATGATGTTGGCATCTGGGTCGGCGGCTTCAGAAATGATGCGGGCGGCTTCGTCAACCTCGGCCATGGTCATATCCGGACCACCGGTGATATTGAAGAGAATTCCTTTGGCGCCATCAATGGAAACTTCCAGAAGAGGTGAAGAAATGGCTGCCCGGGCGGCCATTTGGGCCCGGTTGTCTCCTACTCCGGAACCAATACCCATCAGGGCCGATCCGGCGTCTTGCATAATAGTTTTGATGTCAGCAAAGTCGACGTTGATTAGACCCGGAACAGTAATAATGTCGGAAATTCCCTGCACTCCTTGGGAAAGAACAGAATCTACCACCCGGAAAGCTTCCAAAAGAGTCATTTTGCGGTCGACTACGTCGAGAAGTTTTTGGTTGGGGATAATGATCAAGGTATCTACTTTGCCTTTGAGGCTTTCAATGCCTTCTTCGGCGTTAATCATACGGCGGGCGCCTTCAAATGCAAATGGCTTGGTGACAATGGCAACAGTGAGAGCTCCAATTTCCTTAGAAATTTCAGCAATAATAGATGCCGCACCAGTTCCGGTTCCTCCACCCATACCGGCTGTGATAAAGACCATATCAGAATCAACTAAATACTCTTTGATTTTTTCCCGGGACTCTTCTGCAGCTTGACGGCCAATGTCGGGATTGCCTCCAGCTCCAAGTGCTTTGGTAAGATTATCGCCAATTTGGAGTTTGGTAGTGGCTTGGTTGGTAAGCAGAACTTGAGCGTCAGTATTGATGGCAATGAAATCAACTCCACCCATGGTTCCAGAGGCGATCATGGAATTGAGAGCGTTCCCTCCCCCGCCACCAATACCACAAACTTTAATTTTGGCGAATCGTCCGACGTCAGGTTTTACTAAAGCCATACATACTGGGCAGGAGTGGACCGATTGTAGCAGGTGACATCAGGGTAGTAAAGACTTAAGCAGTCCAGTGAGTTTAGATAGTACACCCTTGGTAGGGATTTTGCCAAACATGTCATTGAAAGAAAGTAGCGATGATGAATTTTCTGATGCACTTAAAGAGTACTTAAGCAGTCCGGCTGAAGCGGCAAAAGCAGGATTTTCAATTTCATCTACTAAACCGGAAAGTCCGGTCGGGTAACCAATTCTTACTGGCATACTTAAAATACGTTTGGCTGATTCGGTGATCCCTACAGTGAGGGCTCCCCCGCCACAAAGAACTACTCCTGCCGGAGTCAAACCGCCGTAGCCACTTTTTTTGATCTCTGATGAGACAGCTTGGAAAAGTTCATTAAGTCTAGGACGGATAATACCTTCGACGAGAGTTTTGTAGGAAATGGTTTTTAGCTCTTCTGGAAGAGCTAGGGGTGAAAGATCTATTTCGTCTTCTTTTTCTTTGTCTTTAACTTTTGATTTGTAATCTGAAAGCTGTAACTTTATTTTCTCGGCGCTTTCCAGTGAGATTCTTAGACCGATGGCTAGATCGTTGGTTACATTTCTAGCCCCTACTGGAAGAACGGAAGTGTAGGCCACAGACCCCTCAATATAAATAACCATGTCTGTCGTTCCACCACCTATGTCTATGCAGATAATTCCCAATTCTTTTTCAGTGTCGGTTAAAACGGAGAGACTAGAGGCTAGTCCGCCAAAAACCATTCCGGAAATATCACAACCCACTTCTTCGATACATTTAGTGAGATTTTTAATAGCTGTGGTTATGCCGGTAACGATGTGAGTATCTACTTCCAGACGTACTCCCGTCATACCAACCGGGTCTTTAACACCTTGCTGACCGTCTACTGTATATGACTTGGGGAGAACGTGGACTATTTCTGAAGAAGCAGGCAAAGAAACTGCGCGGGCGGCTTCTAAAACCCTGTTGACATCGTCCGGAGAAATTTCTCCATGAGGATTGGATACGGCTACTACACCTTGGCTATTTTGAGAAGCAATGTGGGCCCCGTCTACCGATACCCAGGCTTTGGCTACATTGTAGCCGGCCATGCGTTCTGCGGCCTCTACCGAATTAACAATACTATCTACTGCTTCTTCAATATTAACAATCTGGCCTTTGCGGATGCCTTTGGCGGGAGATGTGGCCGCACCCACTATATGGAGTTTGCCATCTTCGTCGTCTCTGATTTGGGCCACCAAAGTTGTTACTTTGGTACTACCAATATCTATGGCGGAAATTAATCTGGCTTTGGCCATGTTAATAAGTGCGGTACTTTCCCGTCTATTCTACTTCTGCTATGAAGCTGTTGTAAAGAGGCCAGAGCTGGGGAATCGGGAAAAAGATTTAAAAAGAGTGAAATCAAGAAAATTGCTGTTTAATCAGTTGAACTAACTTATCGGTAGCGTCGTAGGTGAGATTTAATTTATGGGGTGAAAGTTTTTGGGCAGAGGCGATTGCGGCAATTAAAGATTGGGAAGTAAGTTGGGATTGAGGCAGAATAATTGCTGCACCAGAATCTACTAATAATTTGGCGTTGAGATATTGCTCGTTGTGAGAAGCTGTGGATATGGGAATGAGAACAGATTTTTTGCCTAAAAAGGCTAATTCATAAGTAGTGTGGGCTCCAGAGCGGCCAACTATAACTTCAGCTTGAGCCAGAGCAGAAATAGCATAAGGTGAAGAAAAATCAAATGCCTGATAATGGGGGTCCTTAATTTCTAAAGCGTGTGGAAGATCGGCAAAACCTGTCTGATGAATGACTGTATATTTTTTGAGAAGTTGGGGCAGGGCCGCAAAAACCGCAACATTAATGACGTGGGCTCCTTGTTTACCACCAGTCACATAGATTGAATTTCTAATTTCTAATTTCTTGTTTCTAATTTTCTTGACTTCAGCCCGGAGAGGCAGGCCGGTAAATATTACTTTTGATTTGGGGTAATTGCTAGCGCTTTGGGACCAAGTGACGGCAATTTTACGGGCAAATAGGCAAATTAATTTATTGGCCCAGCCTGCAACTACGGTTTGCTCGTGAGTAATGGCTGGAATACCCAGGAGCCAGCCGGCAATAACCGTGGGGACCGCTAGGTAGCCTCCAAAGGAGACTATACCGTTTGGACGCAGTAACAGTAACTGTAACAAGGCCTGGAAGAAACCGTAAGGAATTCTGATAAGTTTTAAGGGATGGAATGTACGGTAGAATTTGCCAGCTTTAAGGTCGATAAACGGTACGCCTGCGGCAGTGACTTCCCGGTATTCCCCAGAGTCGGCATTTTCACCCCACAACGAATGACGGTGACCGAACCAAACAATATGCCAACCATCATTTTGTAGTCTCTTGGCTACTTCCAAAGCCCCGGTATGGTGTCCCCCAGTAAAAACCAGTGTTTTCACAGATTTATTCTATCATTTTAAAGTGGAAATGATCCCACTATATATTTCTCCAACTACATGAGACCGATTTGACTCTTCAGTGTTTATTTCTATATGTTCACTAACTTTTCCGCATCTTTCCATTGCAGTAATTGTTGGAATATATCTTTCAGACATTCGTTTTAATCTATCGGGTCTTTCGTGAATATCCAAATTCCCTGTCTCACTTTTTCTTCTTGCAAAGGCAACCTCTGGAGAAATGTTTAAAAGGAATAAGATTCTTGCAGGGTGATTACCGATTATGCTCTCAAGAGTTTTGGCCATTACTCTTGGTGGGAAATTTATTCTCAAATATGATTCGAGCAGCACAATTGAATCTACAAACGGGTCACGATCTCCAACGATACAGTCGAGAGAAAGTTTTTCCATGCAAGGTCTAATAAACCTCTCCCGAAGAAGTAAATATTCAAAAAGAGAGGCGAGAACTAACATATGATTGCCTGACTCTTGTCCGGCTTTATAAAGTGCAGTTATTTTTTGCGTTATTTGTAGATAGATGGGTTTTTTCTCTCTGCCAGAGTAAACATATGAGATCGTTCCTGAGGAACTTAACACTCCAACCGATTGCTTGTCGTCAACAAGTAATTTACTAACCCCGTCTACAGCGCTCGACTTACCACTGCCGTCGATCCCACTAACGGTGAAAAGAGGAATTTCAATCATTTCGCATTTCTCCTCTTTAAATACATTGCATAAGTCAATGTTGCAGCACCACCGATAACCATATCACTTATTCTTTGAGCAACGGCGTAGCTAATATCACCTGTAGTAATACTGGCAATTGTAGATAATGGAGCTGAAAGATCCGGGTTAATTCCCACAACGTTTAGGGTGGTTGCTCCAAGCTCGGCGACTACTGTATTAAATTCGTGACTGTTGGGAAGAAGAAGCTTCATGGTTCTGTATATCGTGTTTGCCTTTGCTGAGCTACTTACGCTGTCCTTTTTTAGGATTGCGTAGTCGTATGTCATGTATAGGAGATTAAATAAAGCAAAACCCAGTAATCCCAAACTTAACAATAATTCGTTTTCTTTCAACCTTTCAGCTAACAAAACAGTTACAGTCCCGTTGACCAGCGCCAGAGGAGCTCTGCTTGCAATTGCTAAACCAAAACTTCCTAAAAGCGGCCACAATTCGTCATGTTTTGGTAATGCCTGCTTGATCCGATCCATCATGGGTGCCTATTTTACCAAATTACGATTGGCGGGAGATGGAGGATAATTTTGAAGCAAAGTGGTTAAGGTGAACACGAGTGGATGCTTCAATTCTATAACCGTTTTGTTTGGTGAAACTTGCTAACTCTGTTTTGGGGACTTCTATTACTTTCTTGTTTTCGTCAGCCTTCACTCCCTGTACCTCTGCTTCCCCATAATAAGCAAATTCCACTTTATAAGTCTCGGTGTCCCAGTATAACCCCAACAATGCCACAGCTTTCAATCCGCCCTGCAAGCGTACCTCCTCGGCCACCTCACCTATGGTGGCTTGTTCTACATATCCGATAAAATTACGCATGTCCATTTGTTTGTAATCAAGAACGCCGCCTATTCCTGAAATCTTCCCTGTGTCAAAAGCCACACCACTTGATCTCTGCAATAAGGTAAAAGATTCTCTTTTCGGGTCAAATAAAAGCATGCAGTTTCCCATTGTATATGCACCCGGAATCAGACGCTTCTTATCCCTGGCCCATTTATAAGTTTTATAGTCCACCTGGTTTACGCCTATGGCAAGCCGGTGACCATCATCGTCAAATGCATTGCAACTGTAAATCTGACCGTTAAATAAGCCTGTGGGATTTTTCTTCTGCAACTCTTGCCAATGTCTCTCGATTCCTAGCCTGTCTGTTTCGGTTACTTTAGGGAACCCTTCCTTTCTATAAAATAGAAAGTCCCTCGTTCCTGCCTCAAAATAGGTAATCATGATTGGCTATTATACTACAGGCCAGGTTAGCTCTGGCGAGAGATAGGGATTCCATCAGCCGCAACGATTACTCAACCAACTTTAATCCCAGATTTCCATCCAGAAGTGTTTGACCACTTTCTCGTCTTTCCCAAGGTCTGCTAAACATCTGACTATCTATGTATGCCTCTCTCTGTTGGCAATAGTCTCTAACAAACTTAAGCACTTTTTCATCTGTCACTCCCCCTAGAGAGTAAACAGTAGGGTCTGGACCACCACCGGCTCTCCATGGCTGCATCCAAGGCTCGAGAAGGATTATTTGTTTTCCTACAACTACCGAGCTCCCCAGTTCTTGCGTATCCGTCAAACTAATGGCAAAACCCCGATACCAACAATAACTCTCTGCTACAGGATGTATGCAAAAATTAAATGTTTGGCTATTAAAACCACTTTCCTCAACAGTGTACCCCGCATACCCTATATTAACAGGTACCGAGCACCCACTAGAAATATTATAAAGCTCAATTTCTCTTGTTCTCACCCCAGCCAACAGACGTTCAACCTCACGGTTTCTCACTCGCAAAGATCCAACTGGCAAGTCGAAGCCTTCGTCTCCTTCGGGCTGCCATTGTCTTGCTGAACTATGGTCTACAATCTCCCCTTCAACATTTTTTCGAGCTCCCCTCCATCCTTGTATGAAACTCATGAGGGAGTATT
>JBBUDC010000056.1:0-2213 GCA_038057495.1 Patescibacteria group bacterium | reverse complement strand
CGTCCCTGGTCCGCTACTACCTCCCCCGGCAATTTACCCGATCCACTCACAAGCCAAACCCCTCCTCCAATCACTATTAAAATTCCTACAATCCACTTAAGCATTTGCAGCTACTTTACCAGATTTAGCGATTATATTTTCAGCAATATTCTTGGGTACTTCTTCATAATGTGACGGCTCCATATAATATGTAGCCCGGCCTTGGGACATAGACCGCAATTTAGTCGAATACCCAGACAGCTCTGCCAGCGGTACGTAAGCATTTACGATAGTTAAATTCCCTCTTTTATCAGTTCCCAAAATCTGAGCTCTCTTGCTGGATAAATCTCCAATTACATCTCCCATATATTCCTCTGGGGTAGACACCTCCACCTTCATGATAGGTTCCAGAAGACACGGATCTGCAATTTTTACTCCGTGTTGAAAAGCCATCGACCCGGCAATCTTAAAAGCCATTTCCGAAGAGTCAACATCATGATAGCTTCCGTCATAGAGGGTAATTTTTATGTCCACTGCCGGAAACCCTGCCAACACCCCATTTTCCATGGCCTCCACAATGCCTTTTTCAATTGGCGCAATAAATTCAGAAGGAATTGCTCCGCCTTTAATGGCATCTTCAAATTCAAATCCCGCTCCCCGGGGAAGTGGTTCAAGTTTAATCCAACAATGGCCATACTGTCCGCGTCCTCCGGACTGTTTAATATACTTTCCTTCGGCCTCAACCGCCTTTTTAATAGTTTCTTTGTAAGCTACCTGTGGAGCCCCGGTTGCCGCTTCCACTCCAAATTCCCGTTTCATCCGGTCCACCAAAATTTCCAAATGCAGCTCTCCCATTCCCGCAATGATCGTTTGTCCGGTCTCATGATTGGATTTAATCCTAAAAGTTGGATCTTCATCAGACAGTTTATTTAAAGCCAACCCCATTTTTTCCTGGTCTTGTTTGGTTTTGGGTTCAATTGCCAAGGAAATGACTGGCTCCGGAAAAGTTATAGATTCCAAAATAATGGGAGAGCTTTTTTCACACAGTGTGTTTCCCGTAGTGGCTTCCCGCAGTCCCACCAACACCACAATTTCTCCCGCATATGCGGTGTCAATTTCTTCCCGCTTGTTAGCATGCATTAAAAGCATGCGCGACATCCGTTCTTCTTTATCTTTCGATGCGTTATAAATCGCTTGTCCGGACTTCAACGTCCCCGAATATATCCGGACGTAGGTAATTCTTCCTACGTGTGGATCGGTTTGAATCTTAAATGCCAATCCGCAGAATTTTTCTTCATTAATTGTTTTTCTTACTTCTTCTGCCCCGGTTTTGGGATTTATGCCCTTCACATGGTCTACATCCACTGGACTTGGCAAATATTCTACGACGGCATCCAGAAGTGGTTGCACACCTTTGTTACGCAGTGACGCCCCCGCATACATGGGCACCAACTTGTATGCAATCACGGCTTTTCTTAGAGCCACTTTTAATTCATTAATACTTGGTTCTTCTCCTGCTAAGAATTTATTTAACAAAGCATCATCAGTCTCTGAAATCTGCTCAATTAATTTTGTCCGCCATTTTTCCACCACTTCTTTCATTTCGGTCGGCACTTCCTCTTCCACAAACTTAGCCCCGGTTTCATCTCCCTGCCAAATCAAAGCTTTTCTTTCCAGAAGTAGTACTACTCCCCGGAAAGTATTTTCTGCCCCAATTGGGTAAGCCATAACGGCTGGATTGGCTCCCAATCTGTCAATCACAGCTTTTACTGTTCCTTCGAAATTAGCCCCCAGTTTATCCACTTTGTTTACAAAGATAATTCTAGGTACTTTGTATTTATCTGCTTGTCTCCATACGGTTTCAGTTTGGGATTGCACCGTTTCTTCCGCGTCCAGCACAGTTACTGCCCCGTCTAGTACCCGCAACGATCTTTCCACTTCAGCAGTAAAATCCACATGTCCCGGAGTATCAATAATGTTAATCCGGTAAGATCCGGTGGGAATAGGGGAGGCAGGATCATTTACTGTCCAGAAAGTTGTTGTAGCCGCTGATACTATAGTAATTCCTCTTTCTTTTTCCTGTTCCATCCAGTCCATTTGCGTGTCGCCCTCATCAATGTCTCCGATCTTGTAAGATTTTCCAGTGTAAAACAAAATCCGTTCAGTGGTTGTAGTTTTTCCCGCGTCAATGTGGGCAATTATGCCAATATTCCGCACCCGATCCAGCGGCACCA
>JBBUDC010000055.1:0-2977 GCA_038057495.1 Patescibacteria group bacterium | reverse complement strand
ATTGGTGGGGAAGTGGGGGAATTCCTTCCAGACACAGATATTCAAATTGTCAAAACCCCAGGCCATTCTCCCGAACACGCCTCACTTCTGGTCCCCACTTCTAAGGGCAAAATCCTGGTCGCTGCCGATGTTTTCTGGTGGGCAGAGGGAGAAAAGCAAAAAATCGATGTAGACAAAAATGACGATTTCGCTTCAGATTTAGAAACGCTCAAAAAGTCTCGGGCCAATGCCCTTGCCATTGCCGATTACATCATTCCCGGCCACGGGAAGATATTTAAGGTAAGTAATACTTATTGACAAAGAGTAATACCAGAGGTAGAGTAGTAATACTATGTTTGGGATATCCACTCTTACTTCTAAAGGTCAGGCAACTATTCCTGAGCCGCTGCGCTCTTTTCTTGGTCTTACAGCCGGCGATAAAGTTCTTTTTGAAGCGGACGCAAAAGAAAAATTTTTGCGGGTCAAGCCAGCCTCCGCTACCAGCATAGTCGACGAGACTTTTGGCTCACTTCCTTCCAAGTTTGGATATGTAGACATAAAGACCGTGAGAGAAGTAGCAGGTAAAAGACTGGGAGAAAAATATGCCGTCAAAACAAAATAGTGTATTTCTCCTAGACACTAATGTCTTTTTACGGTTTATTACCAATGACCATCTCCAACTAAGTCAGCAGGCAAAAACATTTTTCAAATCGGCAGAACTTGGTCGGCTTAAGATCTATTTAGACGAATTGGTTCTAGGAGAGGTCGTTTGGACTCTGCAAAGCTTTTATGAGTATTCTCGGTCTGAAATTTACCATAGTTTAAATAGACTCCTAGCTTCCAGATTTATGGTCAATCCTCGGAAAAAGATACTAATAAAAGCCCTAAACCGCTATTCAATTTCCAACCTAAGTTTTTCCGACTGTTGGGTCTTTGAGGTCGCTAAATCAAACAAAATTAAGCTCCAGACTTTCGACAAAGATCTGCAAAAAGCTATTTAATATCCAGCACGGATTTAGGGTTCATGTTTTTGTTTCCCTCACGGATTTCTAAGTGCAAATGAGGTCCGGTTGATCTTCCGGTTGAGCCTACTTCACCAATTATAGCTTCAGTGTCTACTTCCTGGCCCTCGACAACGTTTATTTTAGACAAATGGCCATATAGGGATTGGTAGTCCCCATGGTCAATAATAATGTGGTTTCCATAGTTCCACTTATCATGGGCCACATACACAACCTTGCCATCAGCCACAGGCTTCACCGGCTCGCCGATTTTAGTTGCCAAGTCCACTCCGGGATGGTAGAAGCGGTAGCCTTGAGATATCCGGTAATGCTCTACAGGGACCTGATTGGTTTCGTGCGTCACCAGCTCTACATTCCCTTAAGGCAGAACGTTTACTTCCAATGGTCCACCAGTATCTGCTTGTCCCCCCAAAGCAGCCACCAAGGAAATTCCAGCTATGGCCATACCCACGGTCCGCTTCAGTCCCTTGTGGGCCACCCATGGCCGAACTAGCCATGAAACAGGATCAAACTTGCCAGCCTTAGCTACCCAGGAGATTAGCCTCCAGGCAGCCTCCTTTACAAGCAGGGGAGTCCTAGCCTTTTTCAAAGCTATTTCCGATAGGTTGTGTAGATAGTTCCACATATTTAGCCAAAAAAAATTCTCCCTCATACTGGGGAGAACTGCTCACAGTATAGCCTATAGTAGCCAAAAAGTCAACTTTGAGACCTGGGTGGGATTTGCACCCACGCATAAGAGTTTTGCAGACTCTCGACTTAAACTACTTGTCTACCAGGTCAAAACAAAGCAATTTTACCATTACTTAGCCCTTGGCACTTAGCACCTAGCCCCATCTCATGGTAATATTTACCCGTGGGCAAGCAAATTGTTGCCATCATTTTGATTCTGGTTGGAGCCGGGGCTATCGGTTTTGGGGTTTTCAAGTATTTTCAATCCAAAAAACCCAACGCGGGTCTAAAAATTGACGCTACCCCATCTGCCCTGGTTTTTGTGGATAACATTCAGCTTGGTCAAACCCCCGTCGAGAAGATTTTCAAGGCTGGGGAAGCCACCATCAAACTTGTTCCTACCGGCAGCACCACTTCACTTTCTACATATCAGACCAAGGTTCGCCTGACCTCAAATACCTATACCGTCATCAAACGTCAATTTGGAGATTCCGATATCACTTCTTCCGGCGAAGTGGTCAATCTTGAACCCCAATCCGGCAAGGTAGCCTCTTTAGCCATTGTGACTTCTAGTCCCGATTCAGCTACGGTTATGCTCGACGGCCAGCCCCAAGGCTTCACTCCCCTGCTCATTCCTTCCATTCCTGCCGGTGATCACCAGATTAGTCTTACCGCCCCTGGTTTTACTCCATACACTGTGGATGCCAAGGCTGTGTTGGGCTACAAACTCAACGTCAACGTCAAATTAGCCGGTCAGCTTCCCGAGCCTACACCTTTACCCTCCGAAACTTCAGCCTCGCCATCTGCCTCTCCCAAGCCCAAAACCACCACCCTCAAAAAGCCTTACGTCGAGATCAAAGACACCCCCACAGGCTTCTTGCGTGTCCGTCAAACCGCTTCTACCGGAGCCAAAGAAGTCGGTCGGGTAAATCCTGGAGATACATACCCACTTCTTGACCAAATTACCGGTTGGTACGAAGTCTCTGTAGATTTTACTGCCACCGCCTCCGGCTGGGTCTCTTCCCAATACGCAGACATCTTCAAGTAGTTTTATTGCGGTCCTAGATATAGTACTGCAATTACAATCGCTCCCCACATAGCCACAGCTGCCAGTAGTGGCAAATCAGTAAGGATCACTTTTTCAGGAGTCTCCGCTCTGGCTCCATCATAGATCACCCGGATGTAGCGCATGATTCCAAAAATCACCACCGGAATGGTGGCCATCAGCCATTTATTAATTGTCAGTGTTCTCGACAGCAGTACCAGGCTGGCTGGGACGTTAGTGGGCGACTGTTCATAAAAATTAA
>JBBUDC010000054.1:0-3739 GCA_038057495.1 Patescibacteria group bacterium | reverse complement strand
TTAACCCGGATTCTGTGTCCCACTTTGACATCAGCCAGAGTAATCGCCACTTCTTTCCGGTTCACAATCTTGGTAGCAGACCCCACCATTACTGTTTGATTTTGTCGAGACTCGGAAACTGTCGTCATGACAAATCCCGTATCAGATATTGATATTACGTCTCCCACAAATGTTCCCCTGATCTTCTGCACAGACAAATTCCGCACCACACAGGCTGTCGCAGCTGTTTTGGTGTCATCCGTCCACCGGCCTACTATTTCCAAGCTGTCTCCAACCGTCAATTCGGACAAGGTGGAATTCCCACCAAATCTGCGTACAAATTTGGTAGTACACTTCTCAAATGTGCCTGTAGAGACGGTATATGATTTACTGTCTTTACTAACCGTCAAAACTGATCCGGAAATATCCGTCAACTGCACTTTCCCAAGAGCTGCTCTGGGGAAATTTTTACGGATTTTCTCCGCCTTCACCACTCCCGGCAAAACTAAGACCAATATCAAAAGATTAGAAATTAGAAATTTGGATTTAGAAATTATCGTACAAATCACCCCTTTCTATTCAAAAGTTTCACTTGTAACTACTAATTCTAGTTTAGCAAATTCTCCATCTTCGCCTACAGCTATTACCACCACATAGTTTTGTCCTTCATCAAGTTTAACCACAGCCGAGAAATTGCCAACCGAATCAGCTTTAGTCTCTATATCATTTACGGACACATCCGCTTTGGGGGCAGTTTTTCCCTTGATGGTCACAGCTGCTGCTTTAACAACAACCCCATCAAGCGGACTGGTCACAGTCAGTGTCAGTTTTTGGGCACTGGCATCAATAGTTGGTTCTGGTGTAGCTATAGTTACCTGTTTAGGATTTAGAGTTTCGTGCTTAGAATTTATTTTATTTTTTAGCAACCATCCTCCTCCTAAAAATATCCCTGCCAGAAGCAATAATCCTCCAACAGCCACTGTCTTTCCCATAGTCTCCCTACCTTACCTTTTTGGCAGATATTTTGTCAAGCCAGACACCCATCCCATATTCCACACGTCTTGCAAAGATACCAATGCTAAAAGTACTAAAACAGCAACCATTCCCCAAGCATTGATTTTTTGTTCCAGTCCAACCGACAATTTCTTTCTTCTGGCCCATTCCAACCACACAAAAAACATCTTGCCTCCGTCCATGGGTGGAATCGGCAGAATATTAAATACCGCCAGGTTCACTGACAAGACTGCCAGAAGCTCCAGAAGCGGCCAAAACCCGCCTTTTGAGATGATATCCACCAGCCCGTAAATGGCAATCGGTCCGGCCACCCCCTCTGGGGCTTGCCCTCGGGACAAACTCTTGCCAATTCCCCTCAATCCTTCTATTACTCTGTTTGTCCACGTCCACGTCGCCCTCACCCCAGCTTTGGCAATATCTCCAGCGCACCTGGCACTTAGCACCTGGCACTTAGCACTTGTCACATATGGAAAATCAGCAATTCTCACCCCCAATGGTCCTTGGCCTTCCGGAGGATTTGCCCGAGGAGTAACTTTGACTACTCTTTTCTGTGTCTCTATCTGATTTATTCCTTCCAGCATATGCAGATTCTTTCCCGATTCCACAGTCAGATTTACCGACAGTCCTGCCCAGGAACGCATCAGTCGGCTAAATTCATCAATGCCGGCAATCTGCTTTCCTTCCACTTCCACGATTCTTTCTTCGCTTTTAATCCCTTCTATTTCAGCTGGACCTCCACTTTCCAAACCCACAACAGTTACTTTGTTTTGAATTTTCTGGGGCACTCCCACAGCTGCATACAATATTCCAAAGGCTACCACCGCCAAAACTACATTCATCACCACTCCCGCTATCAAAACCATCATTCTTTGTTTTCTCCCCCTACTCCAAAAGTCACGTCCTTGCCCTTCCGAAGCCTTCGGCGAAGGAGGGCCTTCTTCACCATATAACCTTACAAATCCCCCAAACAACACCGGATATATCGAGTAAATAATTCCTTTGTGTTTTACAGAAAAAATTGGGGCCGTAAATGGTAATCCAAAAGCAAACTCTTCCACTTTAATTCCCAACGCCAACGCCACTAGAAAGTGTCCCAACTCATGTACCAATACCAAAACAGACAATACTCCCAAAAAAATCCAAAACGTCATCCTAAAATTATATCACCATTAATTCCGCTTCTTTAGCTTTTCCGATTTTCTCAATTTCCTCCATCATTTGATCTGTAATCTTTTGCAGCTCCTCTTCGGTCCGGCGGCGGTCGTCTTCCGGCAGACTGCCGTCCTCAAATTGCCGTTTCACTTCAGTCATTAGTTCGTGTCTGGTTTGCCGCACTTTTACCCTTCCGTCTTCCAACTTCACATGCAGCATCTTTACATACTCCATCCGTCTTTCGGCAGTCAAAGCCGGCACAGAAATTCTAATCAATTGATTGTCAATTACCGGTGTCAGTCCCACATTGGCCGCTTCAATATCTCTTCTGATATCTCCAATTATCGATTGGTCGTATGGAGTAATAGTAATTGTCCGCGCATCAGGAACAGAAATCGTCGCCAGTTCCAATATCTTCATCCTAGCCGTTCCCCCATACGCTCCAATCACGATGTTTTCTACCAATGCCGAGGTGGCTCGTCCGGTTCTTATTGTTGCCACATCACTCCGCACAAAATCCACCACTCTTTGCATCTTAGTCTTTACTTCCCCCAAATCCATATTGTTATCTTAGCATAACTCAAAAACCGACCAACCTTTTGCATATTAATCCAGCCAGAAAAAGCGTCCCAACCACTACCACTGGATTTCTTATCAATATCTTCTCCCACTTTGCGCTCGTCAAATCCTCTCTCGCCCTCTCAACCGCAACTGGATCTGGGCGCCAAATATTCCTAATCTCCATAGCCCACATTCTACCCCCACCCAACCCCAAAAATCAAATTTGTCGTCTATCGCGGCCGCGCCAAACGGCAAAAAGATATTTATCACAACTCAAACCACTCTTTAAGTTCCTTCTCATTTTCGACCTCCTTCAGTAATCCCAACTTCACACTATGCGGTACTTCCAACACTTCCCGCAAATACTTAACCTCATCCCCTACCTCATACGGACTCACCCACACGCTCTCCTGCATTTGCTTTAACCCCAATTTTTTCAAATACTTGCGCAGTTGGTCCCTCTTATTTTTATCTACTTCACTAATATCAAAGAATACTACCCGCCACATCCTATCCCACTTCTCCCCCTTTGGCTTCATCTCCTCCAACTTAAACAGTAACACTCTACGTTTTCCTTTCTCTGTTATTTTTACCACCACGCCTCCGACTGTTTCTTTTTTCTCCACATATCCCTCCCTCAACAATCTCTCCCCCACCCTTTCCACTACCGATGGAAAGTATTCGTCCAAGTCCTTTATGGGGCGACCATCGAAGCGCATCCACCTATAAGGAGCCATTTTATCCAAAGGCAACACAAATTCCCCCACATCACTTATTAATCTCAACAAGCCCCTAGCCGTAATTCTCCGTTTCGTTCTTGCCATTCCTCTATTTTATCACTTATCGCGGCCGCGCTAAACGATAAAATCAAATCGACTTAACTGCGAAATCTACCACCCGAATATTTTCTCCCAGTTTTCCAATTACTTCTTTTATCAATTCCTGGATTGTTTTAGACGGATCGCGCAAATATTCTTCTTTCAAAAATTCTTCTGTGCTTGTGGGTTTGTTGGCAGCTGCCTGCATAGCCAAC
>JBBUDC010000053.1:0-2594 GCA_038057495.1 Patescibacteria group bacterium | reverse complement strand
CAGGCATATCTTTTTGGGGAGGACTTTTTAGATAAACTACAATCTGGTGTTTGGTTTTTAATCTTGAGAGAGCCCACAGCAGGTTAAAAGCATACTCGTTGATCCCTACCCGGTTAGGAGTTAAATTGGCCTCGTTGGCGTCAATTCCGATTAGCATATATTTTAGCCGTAAAGCCTCCAGAGGAGACTTCATAGGTATAACCGCTCCATTTTACGCCTGCGTTACTCCTCGTGTCATATACAACAACGTTGTATTTTGATTTTTGGGTAGAAATTTCATCTGGATATAACCAACTTAGGGTGTTATCTACGGAACTTCTTTCCGGCCTGCGGCCATATACGGAAAATAAATATCTCCACCCTTGCCAAGTATGGCAATTTCCGTCTTCAAGAAGAACGAAGGGCTCATCCTTAACCTTTTCCATCACCTGGTCAATCAATTTTCTCTTGTTGGCAACTCCAAAGTCCCCTTTCGAAGTCATTATAGTAAATACTCCACTTATTGGTATTGCCAGTGTAAATATTAAAAGAAATATAGTTTTTGATAATTTTTTGGATGGGACGATAAGTCCCGGGATATATACCAGAAGCGGGAAAATCGGCAACAAATAATATTCTAATGCCATTCCGGGATAAAAAATGAATGCCGTAAGAATTGTAAGTATGCACAGTGCAAGAATTTTTTTGGACTCATCTTTCCAGGTAGATTGTCTTGTGATAAAAACAAGAATCATAACTAACCCTAAAAGAGAAATAATAATGGATGGACGGGTTTGGGTAGAAGCTGGATCTGATTGGAAGTTGTAAATTGCTGTAGGTGAACAGGACCATTCGGCTTCATCAGAAGAGATTCCATACGGATTAAGATATAAATATCTGCCTAGGAAAGAAAAGAGCGCCTTTGATTTATGTACGGGATTAATTTTTGTGGTTTCGTCCGTGTTTACATGAAATTTTATTGAGTGATTAAAATAATAAAATGCCATGAGAGGAGAAACAAAAATAACAAAGGTGACAGCAGAAATTAGAAATACCTTTCTGGAAAGTTTCTTTCCAAATCTAATTAATTGATACAAACCAATTAAAATTAAAGGGAGAGCAGCTAGGTGGGTGTTAAAAATCAAGCCTACACATATCGCAAACAACACCCACCACCAGGGCGAATTTTGAATATTCGCCAATGAGAAATACATTAACAATGCCAATAATGGAACAAGTGAAGGATTCCAATAACGTTGATCAAAGAATATAATGATGGGCAGGGTTGCATACAAAAAGGATGCTAATATACCTACTCGGGTTCCAAATTGTTTTTGGCCAACATAAAAAACTAAAGCGGTAGTTAATACTCCTATTGCTGCCGAAACATATGAAGTAATCAGCGGATCATTTTTGGATAAATAAAGCCAGAAGGCCGTGAAATAAGTCCACAGTGGACCCATATATAAGCCTGCCGAAGCACTAACCCCAACCCATATGATATGAAAATTATCTACCACGGTCTTGGCAAGGGTTGCCTGATACTCTTCGTCCAAAGTGAAAATAAATCTGTCTGATATTTTATAAAATCTTAAGAAGGTTGCCAGACAGACGATAAGAATTACAAAAATTCTGATTTTAGAGCGATTCATACACACGCAAGGTTTTTTTTGCCGTGTCTTGCCAATTAAATTTAGATAGTTGTTTAGTTCCTGCTGAAATTAATTTGACTCGGTTGGCCAAGGCTGATTTGATACCAGCAGCAATTGATTCTACTGATAAAGGATCGAAGTATGCGGCGGCATTTCCGGCTACTTCAGGAAGGCTAGAAGTGTTGGAACAGGCTACTGGGACTTTGAAATGGAAAGCTTCGAGGATGGGTAAACCAAAACCTTCATATAGTGATGGATATACAAATGCGGAGGCTCCTGACAGGTAATTAATGAGCTGTTGATCTGAGACATACCCTATGTCACTCCCCTCTCCCACAATGATGAGTTTTTGTCCCAAAAGTTCGCAGGCCTTTTTCAGTCTGGCGATATTTTTTCTAGGCTGGCGGGAACCGATGGCTAAGACATAAAAGTCTAGATTGTGAGGTGCGGGTTCTAGTAAAAAACGTGACGGCAAAGCTTCCGGGATAACAACCAAGCGGTCAGACGTATCTGAAAAAAGCCGCTGCATATCTTGGGATGTGTTTTGAGAGACACAGATAATCTTGTCACACTCGGTAACTACCCACTTCATGCGCCGGGTGTGAACAGTCACAATTTTGGGGTCTACTTCAGAAGGGTACAAAAAAGGTGACAGATCGTGGATAGTGGTAACTTTTTTGGCTTTGCTTGGAGCTTGGGTCCAATCTGAAGAATGATACACGTCAAGAGGGCCTACAAAAGTTTCTACGTTGATAATGTGTAACCGGTTCCAGAGAAAATCCATTAATGTCGGGGGGAAGGGAAAAAAATCATCTTGCCTTCTGCGGAGAGAAAATCCAAAAGTTTTGAGACTGTCTCCCAAAAGGGGCCTTAGGTGAGTAACTAAGTCTTTAGTATAGTTGGACACCCCCGTCCCATAAACAACCGATGAAATATCAATGCCAACTTTCATTTCTGATATAG
>JBBUDC010000052.1:0-5270 GCA_038057495.1 Patescibacteria group bacterium | reverse complement strand
ATGGCCATGCAGTGGCATCCGGACAAAAACAAATCTCCCGAAGCTGAAGAAAAGTTTAAAGAAATCAACGAAGCCTATCAAATTCTTTCCGACTCTCAAAAGAAGCAAACCTACGATCAGTTTGGCCACGCCCCGCCCGGTGGCGCCGGTTTTGGTGGTTTTCAGCAACAAGGTCCCTTTCAATATTATTACTCCACTTCTGGTGGACAAAATCCTTTTGGAGACATGGGAGATCCCTTTGAAATTTTTGAGCAGTTTTTCGGCGGCGCCTCGCCCTTCGGCCGCAGTCGACCCGCCAAGCCTCATTATTCTCTGCGCATTCCCTTCCTGACCGCCGTTAAGGGTGGCACCGAAAGCGTCACTATCGACGGCCGGACCCACGCCATCAAGATTCCGGCCGGCGCGGATACCGGTACTCATCTGCGCTTTACTGAATTTGATGTCACTTTTGAAGTTCAGCCAGACCCGGTTTTCCGCAGAGAAGGAGCAGACATTTATATAGATCACAAGATTCCTTTCACTTTAGCCATTCTCGGTGGCACTACCAGGGTTCCTACGTTAGATAAAGAATTAGAACTCAAAATCCGTCCCGGGACTCAACCCGGCACTATAGTCAGACTTGCCGGTCGTGGCGCCCCCCAACTTCACGCCCTTTCCCGTACCACCCGCGGAGACTTATACATTAGACTTGTCATCGAATTGCCTACCCACTTGTCCCACAAACAAAAAGAGCTTCTAGAAGAATTGGCCGAAGAGTGATAAAATTGCGCAGTTATGGCCAATGTTTTACAAGCAAGAACCGAATTTGCCTCTGCCTTAAATCAAGTGGCGCATGAGCGCAACCTAGATCCTCAAGTTATTCTCGACACCATTAAACAGGCCATCATTGCCGCCTTTCGCAAGGACCACCCCGACCAGTATGACGAAACCAAAACCTACGACGTAGATCTGGATTCTCAATCAGGAGAAGCCGTAATCTATGTCATCGACGGCAAGAAAAAGACCAACATCACCCCGCCCGGTTTTGGCCGTATTGCCGCCCAAACCGCCAAGCAAGTCATTTTGCAAAAAATTAGAGAAGCCGAAAAAGAAGCCGTTGTTGCTGAGTACGAAAAACGTTTGGGAACTTTGGTTTCCGGGATGATCCTTCGCTTTATCGGCAACGAAATTATCGTCGACATTGGCAAAGCTGAGGCCATCATGCCCGCCTCTGAACAAGTCTATTCCGAGGATTACCACATCAACCAGAGAATGACCTTTTTCCTCGACAGTATCCGTGAATCTCTGCGGGGCAAAGAAATCGTCGTTTCCCGGGCCAACACCGGTCTTATCAAAGGACTTTTCAAACGCGAAGTTCCTGAAGTAAATTCCGGCGCAGTTGAAATCCGAGCTATTGCTAGAGACCCGGGTTCCCGCTCCAAAATTGCCGTTTACTCCAATCAATCTGGTGTCGATCCGGTAGGATCTTGTGTAGGCCAAAAAGGCGTCCGTGTCCAAGCCGTCATAGGCGAACTCAATGGTGAAAAAATTGACATAGTTCAATTCAGTGAAGAGACAGAGAAATTTATTGCTTCGGCTCTTTCTCCCGCCGCGGGCCTAGTTGTCAAAATAAATGCTAAAAAAGCCGAAGCTGTCGTTACTGCTCCTGCCGACCAATTATCTTTGGCCATTGGCCGTGAAGGGCAAAATGCCAAATTAGCAGGCAAACTCACCGGTTTCCACATCGATATTAAAGGTGCAGAAAAGAAAGAAGATGAAGTCAGCCAATGAAACAAAATCGTCCGCCTATCGTCGTAATCTTAGGCCATGTTGACCATGGTAAAACTTCACTTCTTGACGCTCTAAGAAAAACCAACATTGCCGCCCGTGAAGCTGGGGGAATAACTCAAAACACAACCGCTTTTCAGGTAAACAATATTACTTTTATCGATACTCCAGGTCATGCCGCTTTTACCCAAATGCGCAGCCGCGGCGCTGATATTGCCGATATTGCTGTCTTGGTAGTTTCCGCCGTAGACGGGGTCATGCCCCAAACCAAAGAATCAATTGCCACTATTAAGGAAGCAGGAATTCCCATGATTGTGGCTATTAATAAAATGGATCTTCCCGGAGCCTCTGCTGACAATATCAAATCTCAACTTACCGAAAACGAGGTTTTAGTCGAAGGCTATGGAGGAGATATTCCTACTGTTCCCGTCTCAGCCAAAACTGGTTTAGGCCTACCCGAACTTTTAGAGATGATTCATCTCGTTTCCAGCCTCAAACCTCCAACTTCCGACCCTTCCGGATCTCTAGAGTGTGTCATTCTTGAGTCCCACTTAGACGCCCGGCGTGGCCCCATTGCCACGGGCATAGTTAAAAACGGGACTCTGACAACCGGCCAAGAATTATTTTTAGATAAATTAGTTGGCAAAGCCAAAGCTCTCGTTCCCCCCATTGCTCTTCCTTCCACCCCCGTAGAAATCCTTGGTCTGACCTCCGTTGTCCCCGTCGGTTCCATTCTCACCTCCACCATCCAACCTCAAAATCAAACTTCTAACATCCAACGTCCACCCTCAAACCACACAATATTAAATGTTATCTTAAAGGCCGACGTTCTCGGCTCTCTCGAAGCCATTACTTTCTCCCTGCCCGCTGAAGTCAATCTTGTATCTTCCTCCACAGGGGAAGTTCTTGAGTCTGATGTTTTGTCAGCCGCTTCTACCAATTCTCAGATAGTTGCTTTCAACGTCAAAGTTCCTACTTCAACTAGTAAATTAGCCGAAACCGACAAAGTTAAAATTCATTCCTATACTATTATTTACGAACTATTAGATGCATTAGACAAATTAGTTCATCCTCAAAGTCTGGAAACAATTGTAGGCCAAGCCCAAATCCTGGCAGAATTTAAAATTGACGCTCTGCGTGTTGCCGGTTGTAAGTGTATTTCTGGAGAAATTTCCAAATCCGATACTATTAAGATTGGGGACAAACAGGCCCGTATCAAGTCTCTCAAAATGGGCAAGGCCGAAGTAGAAAAAGTCAAAACCGGTCAAGAGTTCGGCGCTGTGTTTTCACCCGCTGTTGACTTTAAAGTAGGTGAGAATATAATCGCGGTCATCACCAATGGCTAAACCCGATACCAACCAATTCAAGGGTTTATTGGATTCCGCCCATTCAGTAGCCGTTCTTCTTCCCAAAAATCCTTCTTTCGATGCCGTGGCCGCGGCCCTCTCTCTTAAATTAAGTTTTGATCAATCAGGCAAACCCACTACCGTTGCTTGCCCGGAAGCCCTCACCGTAGAATTTCATAGATTAGTAGGAGCCGATTCCGTCAGCTCACATTTTGGCAGCCGCAATCTGGTTATTACTTTCCCGGGCCAAACCGAAATTGTGGACAAAGTCTCATATAATCTGGACGACAAAGGGGAATTAAACCTTGTTATCACCCCCAAACCCGGCACAGCTGGTATTGATTACAAGCGTTTGAATTTCGTCTCCGGCGGCTCTCAAGTAGATTTAGCCATCGTTTTCCCGGGCGCCGAAATTCCCGAGATTCTGGCTCAAACCAAACAATTTGCCCTCACCGGATCCGAAGACGTCGCCATTGTCTTAGAAACTCTCAAATTACCCATCAGTTCAGACGCCGCCTCTAATCTTTTGGCCGGAGTCGAAAAAGTCACCGCAAATTTTACCCAGAATACTACAGTAGATACTTTTGAAGTCGCCGCAGTTCTTATGCGCCGCGGTGCCCGCCGTCACGATACAGCCAATCCTGCTTCATATCCTCCCGGATCTATTCCCGCAGCCCCCGAGCCGTCTCCAGACTGGTACTCGCCAAAAGTTTTCAGCGGCACCACGGTTTCGTAATTTGTGTTATAATACCCAGCAGTAAGAGACATTAACGAGAGTTTGTCCGCCAAGCGGACTCGCCCTCGCCCTATCTCTTCTTATTTTATTGCCGGGTCACACTTAGCACTTAGCACCTGGCCCCTAGCACTAAAAATGGCCTTAGATTCCAAATCAAAAATAGAAGTCATCAAAAAATTTGCTCAGGGCAAAGGTGATACTGGTTCCCCCGAGATCCAAGTGGCACTTCTCACTGAAAAGATCGCCAAATTAGTAGAGCATCTTAAGCTGCACAAAAAAGACGAACATTCCCGCCGAGGACTATTGTCCATGGTCAACAAACGCCGAAGACTCCTGTTTTACTTACAAAAGAAAGAAGTTAAAAGATATAATGACCTGGTCAAGAAGTTAGGTTTATCTAAATGAAATTAGTCAGTAAAAGCATAGAAGTAGCCGGACGGACGTTAAGTTTTGAATTCGGTAAGTTTGCCCAACAGGCCACCTCCGCCGTGGTTGCCAGATATGGAGATTCGGTCATCTTTGCCTCTGTAGTCATGGGCAAAGAAGATCTCACCAAAGATTACTTTCCTCTCTCTGTTGAATATCAAGAACGCCTTTACGCTGGTGGCCGTATCAAAGGTTCCCGCTGGGTCAAGCGCGAAAGAAATACCGACGAAGAGTCTCTTTCGGCCCGTCTCATAGACCGCTCTATCAGACCTTTGTTCCCCAAAGATTTCAAAAACGAAGTCCAAATTATTGTCATGGTTCTGGCCACTGACACCGAAAACGACACCGATGTTTTAGCCATCAATGCAGTTTCCGCAGCCCTGGCTATTTCCCCCATTCCTTGGAGCGGCCCCATTGCCGCCGTCCGAATTGGCCTGGAAGAAGACAAGTTAGTAGTTAATCCCAAAAATGGCAACCGTGACGGGGTAGCTCTGGATTTGGTCGTTTCCAGCACCACCGATCTGATTCCCATGATTGAAGCCGGTGCTACCCAAGTTCCTGAAGACCAAATCTTTACGGCCATCGAAACAGCCGTTTCCCAAAATAAAAAAATCATCGCCACCATTAAAGAATTAGTTTCCGAAGTAGGTAAGGACAAAATCAAAATTAAGAGAGCCGAACTCGATTCTACCTTTGTTGCTGAAATGGACAAAATTGCCAAACCCCTAGTGGCAGAATTCTTACATGCGTCAGCAGGCAAAGAAGGCGGAGACTTAAATTCCATCGTTTTACACATGAGCCAGGGAATAGAGGATCGCAACAAGTTATCCCAAATCCCCGTTATTTTAGAAAACTATGTTTACAAGACTATCCGCAAAAATATTTTGGAAGATGGAAAACGTCCCGATGGCCGCAAGTTAGACGAAATCCGCCCTCTTTCTATTGAGGTAGGCGTTTTACCCAGAGTTCACGGTTCCGCCAATTTCCAACGCGGT